>NZ_JAGMUF010000035.1:78221-179903 GCF_019049125.1 Streptomyces sp. AC602_WCS936
CGCGCACGTACGAGCCCGGACCCGCGCACGTACGAGCCCGGACCCGCGCACGTACGAGCCCGGACCCGCGCACGTACGAGCCCGGACCCGCGCACGTACGAGCCCGGGCCCTCGCCGCCTCGCCGCCGTCAGCCGGCCCCCCTGCGCTGCCGGATCCAGCCCGCGAGCGCGGGCACCACGGCCACCGCCGCGGCCGAGAGCACCTGACCGCGGGTGCTGTCCTGCAGGTACATCGTCACGACGATCACCACGATCGCGAGCGCGCAGGAGACCGCGAGCGGTGAGACGCGGCCCAGCGCGCGACGGTGCAGCACCAGATACGACACGGTGATCGCCAGCCACATGAACAGCATGGTCCCGCCCATGGTGCGCGCGAGAAGGTCCAGCACCGCGCCCGGCCACACCGCGGTCGCCGCCACGGAACCGTAGCCGACGACCGCCGAGGCAAGCACGGCGCGGCGCGGCGTCCCGGACCGCGAGGTGCGTGCGAGGGCCCCTGGCGCGTCGCCGCGCCGCGCGAGCGAGTGCACCATGCGGGACGTGCCGTACAGGTTGGCGTTGAGCGCGGACAGCAGGGCGATCAGGACGACCGTCTCGGTGACCCGGCCCGCCCCGGGGATCCCCAGCCGGTCGAGGACTTGGGCGTACGGGCTGACGCCGGGCCGCGCCGCCGTCCAGGGCAGCAGGGCGACGACGACGGCCCCCGACCCCAGGTAGAAGAGCGCGATCCGCCAGATCGCCGAGCGGACCGCACGCGCGATGGCCCGGCCCGGCTCGGCGGACTCGGCGGCGGCCATGGCGATGACCTCCATCCCGCCGAAGGCGAAGACCACGGTCAGGAGTCCCGTGAGAATGCTGATCGGTCCGTTCGGGAGCAGCCCGCCGTGGCCGGACAGCGCGCTGGGCCCCGGCTCCGGGTGACCGGGCAGGCGGCCGGCCAGGGCCACCACGCCGATCGCGATGAAGACGACGACGGCGCTCACCTTCAGGGCCGCGAACCAGAACTCCGCTTCCCCGAAGGACTTCACCGACGCCAGGTTCACGCCGACCATGACGCTCAGCAGGACCGCCGCCGCCAAGGTCAGCGGGATACACGGCAGCATCCCGTGGACGATCCCCGCGGCCGCGAGGGACTCCACGGCGATGGCGGCCGCTGTGATCACCGCGTACATCCAGCCCGTCATCACTCCGGCCCAGCGGCCCAGGGCGCGCTCGGCGTAGACCGAGAACGCGCCGGAGACGGGTTCGCGGATCGCCAGGGTGCCGAGCATCTTCATGATGCCCAGCGCCAGGGCGGCGGCCAGCAGGAACGAGATCAGCACCGCGGGCCCTGCCGCGGCCAGGCCCTGTCCCGAGCCGACGAACAGCCCGGCGCCGATGACTCCGCCCAGGGCCAGCATGGTCAGATGCCGCTGGGCAAGACCGGCGCGCAGGCCGTCACCCCGCTGCGGGTCGCCGTCTTGCTGCGGGTCGCGGTCTCGCTGCGGGTCGCCGTCTCGCAAGGTGCGCTCTTGGGCGGATGGGGTTCCGCTCCCCCGTACGGTCACTTCACGTGCTCCCTCGATGCATCGCGGACGCCGGGCACGCCCGTGCTGCGAGGGCAGGGGCGAACCCGGCGTCCGCGAATGGGTCGGGCGAAACCTCAGAGGATGCGCTGCAGGGTGGCCGTGTGCGCCTCGCCGACCCGGCCCTGCTCGGTCTCGAAGGTCATGAAGATCGAAACGGTGTTGTGCACGGTGTCGAAGACATGCGAGACCGTGATGCCGGAGTCCTCGATCCAGTTGACGTGGTAGACACCGTCACCCACCCGCGTCACGGTGATGTCCTCATCGCCCGACTGCCCCTTCATCGGGCCCTCCAGGGCCTCCCAGTGGAGCTTGGCACCGTCCGCGGAGTACGAGTTGCGGAAGACGATGCCGTTGTCGAGCCGCAGGTAGTACGCGTGGCCCGCGAAGGCCGGCAGCTCGGTGTGGTGCGTGGTGGCCACTGAGGCCACCGGAGCCGCGGTGGAGTGAGGGGTCGCGGAGGCCACCGGGGCGGCGGTGGCGAGTGCCACGGCGGCGACCGGGAGGACGGCGGCGGTCAGGATGCGCTTGCGCATGATGCTCCTCAGCGTGGAAGGAAATAGATGTAAGGGGAGATGAAGTATGTGAAGACCGCTGACGCGAGACGTCAGGCGTGGACGGCGGGCGTGGACGTCAGGGGTGAGATCTCACTCCTGAGACCTCACGCGTACGTGTAGAACCGCGTGTGGTCCAGCATCTGAGCGGGCGAGACACCCCACGGTTCGAGCCGCTCGTCGAGCGAGACCACACGCCCGTACTGCGGGTCACCCGAGGCGATCGGCTGCTCGGGCAGATACGGCGGCTCCGCGGGGTGCCGCTTCTGCCAGCGCGCCCACAGCAGGTCGATGAAGGCGTGGTGGAGCCAGAAGGTCGGGTCGTTGGGCGAGGTGCCGCCCGTCATCTGGCCGCCCACCCAGGCGTGCACCCGGTTGTGAAGTGTCCAGCCGACGTTGGCGCCCACCGTCCAGCCCTCGGCCTGGTTGCGGAAGCCGCGGGTGCTGATGGTCGAGTCGTACGGGTACGTGTCGTAGACCGGGTCGGCCATGGCGGCTTCCAGATCGGCGGGGGACGGCAGCGTCACGCCGCCGGCGAAAGCGCCGAAGTCCCGCATGAGAAAGGTGTCGTCGGTGACCTGCACGGTGATGGGCCAGTCACCCGATCTCCCGGCGAACGGTCCGTCCATGACCTGGTGGTCGCCCTCGCGGCCGTTGCCGCCGAGGAAGTCGGGGGTGTACGGGGACGGCGGGGTGCCGCCGCTGCCCTGGTCGAGGGTCCAGTCCCAGTAGGGCAGGGTGACGGAGTCGTCGACCTTGCGCAGTTCGTTCTCGAACGAGATCAGCATCTGCCGGTGCCAGGGGAAGAAGCTGGGTGCCATGTGGCCGAAGCGCTTTCCGGGTTCGCCGTCCGCCACGAAGTAGTGGTGGTGGATCCGGACGTATTCGTCGTACACACCCCCCTTCTTCACGGCCAGAAGGGCATCGACGAGGCGCTTCTTCTCCTGCGCGGTCAGGTTCTTGACGTTCTTCCGGGTGTGCACAGCCATGTCTTCTCCAGTCCTGCGCGGCTCGGCGGGATCGGTGGTCACTCGGCGGGACCGCCGGTCAGTGGTGGCCGGCCCCGGCCATGTGGGCCAGCTGGGCGGTCGGACCGAGCTGGTCGACGGCGGCCCTCACGCAGGCGCGCGCGGTGGGATACGACATGTAGTGGGTGAGCATGCTCATGTACTCGCCGTTGGCGCGGCGCATGAGGTGCAGCGAGCGGCCGTCGATCCTGCAGTCCATCGGCGGGACCGGGGAGGACGAGCGGGCCGCGGAGAGGGCGACGGCCAGCGGCGCGCCTTCGATACGGCGTCCCTTGTAGATCTCGTCGAACGGTGCGGCCGGATCGGTCCGTGGCCTCGGCGGGCCCGACGGGGCGAGGGCGGCGGCCCTGGAACCGGCAGTGGCGGGACGGGCGGCGACGGCGCCGAGGGCGACGACTGCCGCTGCGGTACCGCCGGCGCGTATGGCCTGGCGGCGGCTGATGCTCTGGGGCAACGGTGCTCCTTGGTAAGGGGCTTCGGGTGAGGTCAAGCCGCGTCGGACAGGGTGGCCCGGCGGGTGCGGACGAGGTCGCTGACGGCGGTGACGATGTCGTGGGCGCGATCGACGACCGAGATCATCCCGGAGGTGAAGAAGAGCGCTCCGCCGCTGATGTCGCCGATGGCGTACGCCTGACCGGCGCCGTGCTCCTGGCCGGTGCCGCGCAGCGCGGAGGTCGTCGGCACGATGTCCAGGCCCCCGGCGGGGTGGTGGGCGGCGATGCCCTGCTCCACCAGGTCGGCGATCAGGCCCTCGGCCCGTTCGGGGATCCGGTGGCCGGGGGCCGACACGGCGTTGATCACCGTGTCGGTGCCGAAGGACTCGTACGCCGTGGTGACGAGGAGGCCTCCGCCTTCCGGCCGGGCCGCCACCGACCGCAAGCCGGACCGGACGCGAAGCCGGCCCTCGTCGATCAGGCTCAGCAGCGTACGGGCGTTGTGCGGCGGCATCGGGCAGCAGAGCGACATGATCGCGCGGTAGTGGCGGGCGCGGACGGTCTCCTGGTCCCGCTCGCGCAGCAGCGGCCACGCGTCGGGGCCGGTCGTCGGCACGGAGTTCTGCATCACCCGCATCCCGAGGTCGGGATCGTCGAGCTCCGCGTAGTGGCGGCGCAGCCGGGTCACCGGGTCCTCGTGGTCGGCCGATTCGATCTCGGCGACGACCTTGGCCGGGTCCGCGCCCAGGTCGCTCAACTCCTGTGCGAGCAGGGCGAAGACCTGATCGAGCCCGATCCTGCGGTCCACGGACTCTCGGGCGAGGCGGTGGACGGCATCGGGCGTGAAGTGGTCGTTCGGCGGGTCGACGGGGCGCTGGCGTACGGCCGGCAGGCAGCCGTTGCGCGAGACCATCGTGACCGGCCCGGTGTGGCCCGCGGCGGCCAGCGCGACCACGCAGTCCACGGCCGCGAGCCCGGTACCGATGACGGTCACGGACGCGTCGGGGCTGATCATCCGCACCTTCTCGGCCAGCGGGTACGGGTCGGCCACGAACCCCGGAGCGCCCGCGAGACCGTAATGGTCGGCCGGTATGCCGGGGCCGACGGAGCAGATGACGTGGTCGAATCCGTAGGTGCGGCCCGCGGAGTCGGTCAGCCGCAGCCCACCGCCGTCGACGCGTTCGGCCCGTGTGACGGCCTGCCGGATCAGCACGACCGGCCAGCCCTTCGACCAGAGTTCGGACACGGCGTTCTCCGCCGTGTGCTCCAGGTAGGAGCCGTAGACATGGCGCGGCGGGAAGAAGCCGGGTTCCGTCCACGCGCCGGTGTGGTACGGCAGTCGGCGCTCCGCGAGGTAGCGGGCGAAGCTGTCCGGTTCGCAGGTGGCGGACATGTGGTCCGGCGGGATGTTGACCAGTACGGCGTCGGTGTCGTGCTGGTAGGCCCGCCCGCGCCACAGGTTGCGCGTGGGCTCGAACACCGTGATCTGGGCGGGTGGCAGACCGGTTTCGCGGGAGAAGCGATCGAGGAGGCTGACCGCCGCGGCGCCGCCGCCCACGATGGCTATACGCGGATGGGAAGAGGTCATGGACTGCTCGTCCTTCGAGGTCGGTAAGGGCCGGTGAGCGCGTTCACTCTTCGAAGAGGTCGGGCTGTTCGGCGGTGATCTCGTCCCAGAGGACGTTGAAGGAGAAGCGGCCCAGCTGTTCGTCGCCGAATCCGTCCCGGGCGGCGAGGGCCTGTTCGTGGCTCATGGGCCGCGGCTCACCCGCGGCATGGGCGGCGAGCTGCATCTGGGCGCAGCCCTCGTAGGTGAAGAACCAGTGAACGGCTTCTTCCAGCGAGCCGCCCACGGTGATCAGGCCGTGGTACTTGAGCAGCAGGGCCCGCTTGTCGCCGAGCCTGGCGGCGATGTCCTCGCCGTGCTCGACCGCGACGGCGGGCCCGTCGTAGTCTCCGTAGAACACCTGGTTCTCGTAGAACGCGGCGGATTCCTGGTCCAGCGGATCGAGCAGGCGCTCGAGCGAGGCCAGTGCACGGGAGTACGCGGTGTGGCCGTGGGCGATGGCCTCGGCGCCGGGGCGTTTGTGCAGTTCGGAGTGGATGGTGAAGGCGGAGGGGTTGACCTTGCCGGTGCCCTCGACGACGTTCCCCCTGGCGTCCACACAGATCAGGTCCTTGACCTTGACCAGTGAGAACGAGACCCCGAACGGATTGACCCAGAAGCGGTCGTGGTGCTCGGGGTCACGCACGGAGATGTGCCCGGAGATGCCCTCGGCGTAGCCGGCCTTGCCGAAGAGCCGCATCGCGGCGGCCAGACGCTGTTTGCGCCAACGGCGCTCCTGTGCGACATCGGCGAACTCCTTGTCGGCGGGGATCGGCAGGCCCGTCGCCGTGTCCGCCAGGTGGTTGCCGCGCGGGTCGGCAGTGGTCGCAGTCATCCACAGCTCCTTGATCAGTCGGGACGGCGCACGGCACCGGACAGCTCGGGTGCCGCGCCCCTTCACGAAAACTGATCATGGTCGGCCCCCGGCGCACCCATTCGGGCAAATGGAGCATTTGAGGCTGCGTGATCATGTAGTGCACATCTCGGCAAGGAGCAGCAGGGCGCCGGGGGCGGGCCACGAGGGCGGCAGAGCCGTACGGGCGCGCCGAGACGCCCCGGGCGGGCCGCCTGAAGCGGCCTCCGTGCGGTCGAGGACCGAGACGATGGAAGGGGGCATGTCAAGCACATCGCCGCCACTGCGGAACAGGTGTGTGCCGGTGACGGAACAGGTGTGTGCCGGTGACCGCCGCCAGTGCGGCGAACCGCGGAGCCACCGACGGGCGTACGCCGTGAATCGTGTTCCTGAACGGTTAGCATCGCGCACACGCTGTCGGCCGGAACGAGGTGAGGGCATGGGCGAGGACACGGGCCGGGGCATCGATGCGCCGAGGATCGCCGTCGCCGTGGTCACCATGGGGAACCGGCCCGCCGAGGTCGACGCCCTGCTGGAGTCGGTGGCCAAGCAGGACGTGCCGCCCGCCCGGGTCGTGATCGTCGGCAACGGCTGCCCGCTGCCGGAGTTCGCCGCACGGCTGTCGTTGCCCGGCGAGGTCACGGCGATCGAGGTCGACGAGAACCTCGGCTGTCCCGGCGGACGGAACGTGGCGCTGGCGCGGCTGCGGGAGTTCGGCGACACCGACGTGGTCGTGGAACTGGACGACGACGGGCTCCTCGTGGACGCCGATGTGCTGCGCCGCGTCGGGGAGCTGTTCGCCGCCGACGAGCGGCTCGGCATCGTGGGCTTCCGGATCGCCGACGAGCACGGCGAGACACAGCAGCGGCACGTCCCCCGGGTCGGCGCCTCCGATCCCATGCGGGGCGGGTACGTCACCGGGTTCCTGGGCGGCGGGCACGCGCTGCGGTCGGCGATGCTCGACGAGGTCGGCGACTGGCCCGCCGAGTTCTTCTTCGCGCACGAGGAGACCGACCTGGCCTGGCGCGCCGCCGACGCCGGCTGGCGCATCCTCTACGCGCCCGAGCTGCTGCTCCAGCATCCGAAGACCTCGCCCGCGCGGCACGCCGTCTACTTGCGCGTCAACGCCCGCAACCGCGTCTGGCTGGCCCGGCGCCGGCTGCCGCTCCCGCTCATCCCCGTCCACCTCGGCGTGTGGATGCTGCTCACGGTGGCGCGCAACCGGTCGCTCGGCGGGCTGCGGGCCTGGTTCGGCGGGTTCGTGGAGGGGATGCGCAGGCCCGCGGGGGAGCGGCGGCCGATGCGGTGGCGGACCGTGGGACGGCTCACGCGGCTGGGGCGGCCGCCCGTCATCTGACGGCGGGCGGGCGGGGTGCCCGCGCGCCGCTCACTTGGCGTCGGCGTAGCACTCCACCACCGCCGTGGTGAACGGAAACCGCACCGGCGTCCGGCCGAACGTCAGCCGCCCCGCCAGCTCCGCCGACTCCCGTATCGCCGCGACGACGGCGTCGGCCTCCTGCCTCGGACAGTGCACGATCACCTCGTCGTGCTGGAAGAAGACCAGCTCCGCCGCCTTGTCCGCACAGGCCTGCCGCAGAGCGGCGAGCAGCAGCAGCGCCCAGTCGGCGGCGCTGCCCTGGACCACGAAGTTGCGGGCGAAGCGGCCCCGGGCGCGGGCGTCGGTGGAGGCGTAGCCGGGCACCCACTCCTGTGGGCCGGGGCCGTCCGGCTGCCGCTCCTCCTGCGGGATGCCGGCCTCCTCGGGCGCGTCGTCGGAGGAACCGGCAGCCGGCGGGCAGGTGCGTCCCAGCCAGGTCCGCACGAGTCGCCCCTCCTCTCCCGCGCGGGCCGCGTCGTCGACGTAGGCCACCGCGCGGGGGAAGCGGCGTCTGAGCGCGGCGAGGTTCTTCAGGCCGTCGCCGGAGGTCTGGCCGTAGACCGCGCCGAGCACGGCGAGCTTGGCCTGGTCGCGGTCGCCGGAGAAGGCGCGGTCGGAGACGGACTGGTAGAGGTCGGTCTCCCGGCCGGCCACCTCCATCAGGCCGGGGTCCCGGGAGATCGCCGCCAGTACCCGCGGCTCCATCTGGTCGGCGTCGGCGACGACCAGGACCCAGCCCGGGTCGGCGACGACGGCCCGCCGGATCACCTTGGGGATCTGGAGTCCGCCTCCGCCGTTGGTCACCCAGCGTCCGGTGACGGTGCCGCCGGCCAGGAACTCGGGGCGGAAGCGGCCCTCGCGCACCCAGTCCTGGAGCCAGGACCAGCCGTGGGCGACCCAGATCCGGTACAGCTTCTTGTACTCGATCAGCGGCTTCACGGCCGGGTGGTCGACGGACTCGATCTCCCACCGGCGGGTGGAGCCGACCTTGATCCCGGCCTGCGCGAACGCCTTGACCACGTCCGCGGGCAGGTCGGGCCGCACCCGGCGGCCGAAGGCGGCGGACACCTCCTCGGCCAGCTCCGCCAGGCGCCGCGGCTCGCCCCCGCCCGCGTACCGCTCGCCGAGCAGGTCGTGCAGGACCTCGCGGTGCACGTCGGCCCGCCAGGGCAGCCCCGCGCGGTTCATCTCGGCGGCGACCAGCATCCCCGCCGACTCGGCGGCCGTCAGCAGCCGCAGCCGGTCGGGGTGCGCGGACCGGTCGTGCCGGCGCTGCTGCTCGGCGTAGACGGCGAGCAGGTCGTCCAGGGGCAGGTGGACGGCCTGGGGTTCGAAGAGCGAGGACTGGGCGCCTGGCTCGGCGGAGCGCTGCGGCGGGTCGGGCGGTACGGGGCCGCCGCGCAGCCGGGCCAGGGCGGCGGCGGCCGAGCGGGGCTGCCCGTAGTGCCCCTCGTGGCCCAGCAGGAGGGTCTCGGCGGCCTCCACGTCGTAGCACCGCTCCACCCGCACCCCTTCGGCGAGCAGGCGCGGGTGGATCTCGGAGGTGGACCGCCACACCCAGCGCGAGACGTCCGGCCGGGCGCGCACCGCCTCGGCCGGGCCGGGCTCCCGCCGCACCGGTCCCGCGGGCAGCCCGCCGGGGCCGAGGGGGGCGACCTCCACGCCACCGTCCTCGGCCACGGCGAGCGCCCACCGGTCGGCCATGTCGCGAGTGTCGCAGGAGGGACTGACAACGGCCCCCGCAGTGACCACCGGGGCGCCGGCTCAGCCCTCCTGCCGGCCGGCCTCCGTCCCCTCCGACTCCTGGGCCACCTCGATGAACTGGGCCAGCGCCTCGGTGACGTACCGCTCGGTGGCCTCCTTGCCGAGGCCGAGCCCGCTGAGCACGCCCTCGCCGTGCTCGTGCTCCAGCAGGGCGAGCAGGATGTGCTCGGTGCCGATGTAGTTGTGGCCGAGGCGCAGGGCCTCGCGGAAGGTGAGTTCGAGGACCTTCTTGGCGGCGGGGCCGTAGGGCACCAGTTCCGGGACCTCCGCCGCGGCGGGCGGGAGCGCCGCGGTCGCCGCCTCCCGCACCGCGTCCGGCGTCACGCCCTGGGCGGCGATCGCCTTGGCGGAGAGGCTCTCGTTCTCCGTCAGCAGGCCGAGGACCAGGTGCTCGGGCAGGCCCTCGGTGTTGCCGGCGGTCTTTGCCGCGTTGTGGGCGGCCATCACGGCGTTGCGGGCGCGGGGCGTGTAGCGGCTGAAGCCCTGGTTGGCGTCCAGGTCGGCGGACTCCTTGGGCACGAACCGCTTCTGCGCGGCCTGCCGGGTGACGCCCATGCTCTTGCCGATGTCCGTCCAGGAAGCGCCGGAACGCCGGGCCTGGTCCACGAAGTGGCCGATGAGGTGGTCGGCCACCTCACCGAGGTGTTCGCCGGCGATGACGGCGTCCTGGAGCTGTTCTAGGGGCTCCGCGTGCACCTTCTTGATCGCCGTGATGAGTTCGTCGAGGCGTACGGATGACGTGGTGCTCGGTTTCGTCGTCATGTGTCAACCGTAGGTTGCGCCCCTGCTGGTGTCAACCGAAGGTTGACAGTTGGTGGGATCCGGCTCCCGGAGGCCGTGGCACCATCGCCGGGTGAGTACGCCCCGCACCGTCGACCGTGCCTTCGAGACCGCCCTGTACGACACCGGCGACGCCGCCCTCGACGGCGCCGCCTCGCTGCTGGCCGCCGACCCGGCGGCGGACGCCGAACTGGCCCGGCGGGGCGAGGAGTTCGTGGCGACCGCCTGGCGGCGCGGCTGGCAGCCCGCCGACCTCGTACGGATCGTGCGGCGCGAGCTGGACGACGCGCACGTGCGGCTCGTGGCGGCACTGATCCGCGCCCAGGTGCCGCACGACCGCCCGCGCGGGCCCCGCTGGACCGCCCAGCTCGAAGCCGTGCCGGACCAGGCACCGCCCCGCACCGACCGTTTCTCGCACGCCACCGCCGTACTGGAGCTGTACCGCCTGCTGCTGCGGCTGCCCGTGCTCGAACCGCTGGAAGGGCCGCGGGTGCCGGGGGCACCGCGCGGCGAGGCCCGGCCGGAGTCCCGTGCCCTCGCGCGTATCCGCGCGCTGCTCGCCAAGGCGGAGGCGACCGGGTTTCCGGAGGAGGCGGAGGCGCTGAGCGCCAAGGCGCAGGAGCTGATGGCCCGGCACAGCGTCGACGAGGCGCTGCTGGCGGCCGGTGCCCTCTCGCCGGACGCGCCGGGGGCCTGCCGGATCGGGGTGGAGCCGCCGTACGAACAGGCCAAGGCGGTGCTGCTGGACGCGGTGGCCGACGCCAACCACTGCCGCGCGGTGTGGAACGAGGCCCTCGGCTTCTCCACCGTCGTCGGCTTCGAGGGCGACCTGGAGTCGGTCGAACTCCTCTACACCTCGCTGCTGGTGCAGGCCGAGGCCGCGATGGCGAAGGCCGAGGCGGCGCAGCGCGCCGGCGGGCGCAAGCGGACCAAGACCTTCCGGCAGTCGTTCCTCGCCGCGTACGCGCACCGCGCGGGCACCCGGCTCCGTGCGGCGGCCGAGGCGGCCACCGCCGAGGGCGGTGCGGCGGCGGGCGTGGACCTCCTGCCGGTCCTGGCCTCCCGCGAGGTCGCGGTCACCGACCGGCTGGAGCGCCTGTTCCCGGAGACGACCACGACCCGCCTGCGCGGTGTCACCGACGCGGCGGGCTGGACGGAGGGCACCCGCGCGGCCGACGACGCGCGGGTCGAGCGCCGACGGCCGCTGCGGTAGCGCACCGCGCGGTGGCGGCCCGGCTCAGGAACCGAGGCCCTCGGTCGGCAGGCCGGGCGGCAGCGAACCGCCCTCGGACCGGGTGTACGTCTCCTCGCCGACGCCGCCCTCCCACGTCACCCTGAGCGAGGTGTCGTCGACCGACTCGACCGTGCCCCTCGCCCGGTCGTCGCTGCCGGCGGTGCACTTCAGGCGGATCGTCCGGGTGCCGGACTCCTCGCCGGCGGTGCCGCTGCACACGGTCCCGCCGGTGGCGAAGAGGGCGGCCTTGTCGCCGGTGACCATCAGCGCGACCGCCTGGCCGTCGGCGGTGGCGAGCCAGCTGCCCTCCAACTCCCCGGCAGCGGAGGACGATCCGCCCGTGCTCCCGCCGCTCTCCGGGCTCGTGCTCGCCGAGGCGCTGGGCGCCGCCGACGACTTGTCACCGCCGGAGCCGCCGCCCGAGCCGCCGTCGCCGGAGTCGCCGGAGTCGCCGCTGTCGGTGCACGCGGTCAGCGCCAGGGCGCCCATCAGCCCGGCGGCCACGGCCGCGGCCCGCACGGACCGCCGGGCCGACCGCCCGCGCGGGCCCCCGGTGCCTTCGGGCGCACTTACAGCCGTACGCGTAGCCGTGCTCTCAGCCGCGCCCTTGGCCGTGCTGGTCGCGTTCGCCGTGCTCGCCGCGCTGTCCACCGTCACCCATGTCACCGCAAGCTCCAAGCTGTTGCCGGACGGCCGTTCGGCCCCATGACAGCCGCAAGCTACCAGGAGGCCTTGCGCACCCCGGGGAGATGCCCGGCGTGCGCCTGCTCACGCAGGTTCACCCTGGACAGTCCGAAGGTGCGCAGATAACCGCGCGGGCGCCCGTCGACCTGGTCGCGGTTGCGCACCCGCGTGGGGCTCGCGTCGCGGGGCTGCCCGCGCAGTTCCCGCTGGGCGGCGAGCCGTTCGGCCTCCGTGGAGGACGGCCGGCGGACGATCTCCTTCAGTTCGGCCCGTCGCGCGGCGTACCGCGCGACGGTCCGCTGCCGCTGCTCGTTCTTCGCGATCTTGCTCTTCTTCGCCATCAGATCCTCACTCCCCGGGCACGGATGCGCGCCACCGCCGCCTCGACGCCGATCGTGTCGACGGTCTTGATCCCCTTCGCGCTCAGCTTCAGCCGGACGTGCCGCTTCTCGCTCGGCAGCCAGTAGCGCCTGGTCTGGACGTTGGGGTCGAAGCGGCGGGAGGTCCGCCGGTGGGAGTGCGAGATGCGGTTGCCGAAGCCGGGTCGGGCTCCGGTGAGCATGCAGTGGGCGGACACGGTGACGTACCTCTCCTTCGGGCCGGGGGATCCCTAGCTGTTAATGGAATTCATTTTCAGTAAGATAGCAGCCATGGCACGCAACGAACTCCGCCCGGTCATCAAACTCCGGTCCACCGCCGGGACCGGCTTCACCTACGTCACCCGCAAGAACCGGCGCAACGACCCGGACCGCCTGGTCCTGCGCAAGTACGACCCGGTGGCCGGCCGCCACGTCGACTTCCGAGAGGAGCGCTGAACGCGATGCGCAAGGGAATCCACCCCGAGTACCGCCCGGTCGTCTTCCGCGACCGCGCCGCCGACTACGCCTTCCTCACCCGCTCGACCATGACGAGTGAGCGCACGATCGAGTGGGAGGACGGCAACACCTACCCGGTCGTCGACGTGGAGATCTCGAACGTCAGCCACCCCTTCTACACCGGCACCGCCCGCGTCCTGGACACCGCCGGCCGCGTGGAGCGCTTCGAGCGCCGGTACGGGAAGCGGGGCGGGGCATGAGCGGGCCGGAGCGCCCGGCCCTGCCCGTGGTGATCGTCGGCGGACTGCACGCCGACGCCCGCAAGGCGGCCGTGGCCCGGCTCCTGGCCGACGTGCCCGGCAGCGTCGTACTCCACCACGACCTCGCCACCGCCACCGCGGGCACGGTCGTACGGACCGTGCGGGACGCCACCGGCATCCGCTCCGCCGGCGAGGCGCCGCTCGTCAACGACTGCGCCTGCTGCGCCCTGCGCGAGGACCTCGTCCCCGAGCTGGCACGGCTCGCGCACGCCGGAGACACCCCGCTGGCGGTCGTCGAGCTGTGGGACTCCGTGGAGCCCAAGGCGATGGCCGAGGTGGTGACGGCCGGCGGCTTCACCGTCACCGGCGTGATCACCGCCGTCGACCCGGCCCTCGTGCTGCCGTACCTCGGCAACGGCGACGACCTCGCCGAGGGCGGCCTCGCCGCCGCGGCCACCGACCAGCGCACCGTCGCCGACACCTTCGCGCGCCAGCTGGAGTACGCCACCGTCCTCGCCCTCGCCGACTCCCCTCAGGCCGACGACGAGGACCGCGAGCTGCTGGCCCAGCTCCACCCGACGGCCCGCCGGGTCCCGATCGGGCAGGCCGGCCCGGCGAGCGGCCACGGCGACCGGAACGGCTCCTCCTCCCCGCTGGCCCGTGCCGCGCGGGCAGGCTTCGACGTGGAGGCCGCGGCCGCCGCCCAGCACCCGGCCTGCGCCCTGCTGCCCGCCGAGGCCGACGCACACGGCGTCTCCACCCTGGTGTGGCACAGCCGCCGGCCCTTCCACCCGGAGCGGCTCTACGCGGCGCTGGAGGACCTGACCTGTGCCGCGGCCCGCAGCCGGGGCCGGTTCTGGCTCGCCGACAAGGCGGACACGCTGCTGCACTGGGACGCCGCGGGCGGGGCGCTGTGCGTGGAGAGCGCGGGGCCCTGGCTCGCCTCGCTGCCCGACGCCGCGTGGGAGATGGTCCCGCCCGTGCGCCGCGCCGCCGCCGCGCTGGACTGGCACCCCGAGCACGGCGACCGCTGCCAGCACCTGGTCTTCACGTCCCCCGGACTCGACCGCGACGGCCTCGAACGGCTCCTGGAGTCCTGCCTGCTGACCGACGCCGAGTACGCCGCGGGACAGGCCGCCTGGGAGCGCCTGCCGTCCGCCTTCGACACCCTCCTGGAGGTCTGAGACCCATGCCCCGCAAGAGCGACCGCAAGCCCGCCAAGCAGCGGCCCAATCCGCTGGACCAGGCCTCAGTGACGTACATCGACTACAAGGACACCGATCTGCTGCGGAAGTTCATCTCCGACCGCGGCAAGATCCGCAGTCGCCGCGTCACGCGTGTGACGTCCCAGCAGCAGCGGCAGCTGGCCAGGGCGATCAAGAACGCGCGGGAGATGGCGCTGCTGCCGTACTCCGTGCGCTGACCTGCGCCGCCGGCCGTCCACCGGCGCCGGGACCCGGGGGTCCGCTCGACCGAGCGGGCCCCCGGTGGTGTTGCAAGTTGTTGCATGTTCTCCGAATTCGGGGGCATACGGGGGAACGGGTTTGCCGGGGCGGGCGTCACATAGTGCAGGACTCGGTAAAGCGGTCGTCAAAGCTGTAACTGCGGGAACACCCCGCGTGCACGTGCATTTGCTCATGCATCTGCACGTGAACAGGGTTATGATCCGGATCAGTTGACCACTGCATCAATGGCCACATCAGCCAGTGCACCACCGGGGAGCGACCTGTGGACCACGACGTGTACGACGTGTACGCCGCTGACGACGCGTCCGGCGTGTACAACGGCATGGCCGCCACGCAGTTGCACGACGTGGCCTGGCAGAAGAGCCGGCACAGCAACTCGCAGGGGTCGTGCGTGGAGTTCGCGCGGCTGCCCGACGGCGCGGTGGCGGTGCGCAACTCCCGCTTCCCCGACGGGCCCGCGCTCGTCTACACGCGCGCCGAGATCGAGGCCATGCTGCTGGGCGTCAAGGACGGCGAGTTCGACCACCTGGTCACGAGCTGACACGCGTCCGACCGCGGCGCGGAAAGGCGCCGCGGGTGCCACGGGTGCCACGGGTGCCGAGGGCGCCGCGACGGATCACGCGCCGGGCTGCGGCAGCCGGAACAGCGCCCAGACCACCTTGCCGTCGAGTGTCCCGGCGAGCGGGTGCCAGCCCCAGCCGTCGCTGAAGGAGTCGACGAGGAACAGTCCCCGCCCCGACTCCGCCGAGAAGTCGTCCGTCTCGCGGGCCACCGGGCTGTCGTGACTGGGATCGCGCACCGCGCACACCAGCCGCTCGGGCCAGCGCATCAGGTGCAGCCGGACGGGGCCGCCCCGTTCCGCGTCGCGCGGGGTGTCGGCGGGCAGCGCGTGGCGCAGGGCGTTGGTGACGAGTTCGGAGACCACGAGGCAGACGTCGTCGAAACGGTCGCTCATGCCCCAGCCGTCGAGCGTTCTGCGGGTGAACCCCCGGGCCTCGCGCACCGCTTCGAATCTCGGTGGCAGGGCGCAGGAGGCGGCGTTGGAGACGGCCGCGGGGTCGAGTGGCGGAAGGCCCTGCCGTAACGGCTCGAGCATGGTCGATCCATTCGTCCCCATGCGAGGCACTCCCGAAATTCGCGGTCCGAGGCGATGCGGCGCGGTGGTGCGGGACCATGGTTTCGGATGCGTACCGCAGATGCAAGGGCAGATGCACGTGCACGTGACCGAAATGGACCTGCCCGTACCGCTTGTTGGTCAATTTTTCCGTCATCTTCGCCCGCTCTTCATCTCCGTCCGCGGCCGGTTCCGGGCCGTTCCGTGCATGATCCTGCACGTTTCCTTTGGCTCGATTCCGTTTCCGTAACCGGACGAGTACTGCTCGGAGTGTTTTAGTGGCAGACTTCGGCCCCTGAAGACGGTTGGGGAGGCTGGCGAACGTGAGCGCGGGAGAGCCCGGATCGGTGGTGCGGCGCATGCTGCTCGGATCACAACTCAGGCGACTGCGTGAGACGCGGGGGATCACGCGGGAGGCGGCGGGCTACTCGATCCGCGCCTCCGAATCGAAGATCAGCCGGATGGAGCTGGGCCGGGTGAGCTTCAAGACGAGGGACGTCGAGGACCTGCTGACGCTGTACGGCATCACGGACGAGCAGGAGCGCAACTCCCTGCTCTCCCTCGCCAAGGAGGCCAACGTCGCGGGCTGGTGGCACAGCTACTCCGACGTCCTGCCCAGCTGGTTCCCCACCTACGTCGGCCTGGAGGGCGCCGCCTCGCTGATCCGGGTCTACGAGGTGCAGTTCGTGCACGGCCTGCTGCAGACCGAGGAGTACGCCCGCGCGGTCGTCCGGCGCGGCATGAAGGGCGCCGGCGAGGCGGACGTCGAGCGGCGGGTGACGCTGCGCCTGGAGCGGCAGAAGCACCTGGTCGCCGAGAACGCGCCCGAGTTCCACATCGTCCTGGACGAGGCCGCGCTGCGCCGCCCGTACGGCGACCGCGCGGTGATGCGCGGCCAGCTCCAGCACCTCATCGAGATGTCGGAACGCCCCAACATCCGGCTCCAGGTCATGCCGTTCGGCTTCGGCGGGCACTCCGGCGAGAGTGGCGCGTTCACGATCCTCAGCTTCCCCGAGTCCGACCTCTCGGACGTCGTGTACCTGGAGCAGCTGACCAGCGCCCTGTACCTCGACAAGCGCGAGGACGTCACCCAGTACGAGACCGCGCTGAAGGAACTCCAGCAGGACAGCCCGGGGCCGGACGAGAGCCGGGACCTTCTGCGAGGCCTTCTCCAACTCTCCTGAAACATAAGTACGATGACGCTCAATCAGGCCGTCGGCTCCGCGGGTGTGGCGGCCGGCGGCAGCTATGGGGATTGAGGGATCACATGTCGTCGTACTTCACCGACCTCGCCCAGCAGTACATCGACGGCGAGTGGCGCCCGGGCACCGGCTCCTGGGACATCATCGACTTCAACCCGTACGACAACGAGAAGCTGGCCTCGGTCACCATAGCCACCGTCGACGAGGTCGACGCCGCCTACCGGGCCGCCGAGCGCGCGCAGAAGCAGTGGGCGGCGACCAACCCGTACGCCCGCCGCGCGGTGTTCGAGAAGGTGCTGCGCCTGGTCGAGGAGCGCGAGGGCGAGATCAGCGAGGCGATCATCGCCGAGCTCGGCGGCACCCGCCTGAAGGCCGCCTTCGAGCTGCACCTCGCCAAGGAGTTCCTGCGCGAGGCGGTCCACCTGTCGCTGGCGCCGGAGGGGCGGATCATCCCGTCGCCGGTCGACGGCAAGGAGAACCGCGTCTACCGGGTGCCGGTCGGTGTCGTGGGCGTCATCAGCCCCTTCAACTTCCCCTTCCTGCTCTCCCTCAAGTCGGTCGCCCCGGCCCTCGCCCTCGGCAACGGCGTCGTCCTCAAGCCGCACCAGAACACGCCGATCGTGGGCGGCACCCTGGTCGCGAAGCTCTTCGAGGACGCCGGTCTGCCGGGCGGCCTGCTGAACGTGGTCGTCACCGACATCGCGGAGATCGGCGACGCCTTCCTGGAGCACCCCGTCCCCAAGGTCATCTCCTTCACCGGCTCGGACAAGGTCGGCCGCCACGTGGCCACCGTCTGCGCGGCCAACTTCAAGCGCTCGGTCCTCGAACTCGGCGGCAACAGCGCGCTGGTCGTCCTCGACGACGCCGACGTCGACTACGCGGTCGACGCCGCCGTCTTCAGCCGGTTCGTCCACCAGGGTCAGGTCTGCATGGCCGCCAACCGCGTCCTGGTCGACCGCGCGGTCGCCGACGAGTTCACCGAGAAGTTCGTCGCCAAGGTCGCCGGCCTCAAGGCGGGCGACCCCCGCGACCCGTCGACGGTCATCGGTCCGGTGATCAACTCCTCGCAGGCGGACGCCCTCTCGGGGGTCGTCGAGCAGGCGCTGGCCGAGGGCGCCACCGCCCTGGTGCGCGGCACGGTCACGGACAACCTGGTCGAGCCGTCGGTCCTGACCGGCCTGCCCGCCGACTCCGCCCTGCTGCAGCAGGAGGTCTTCGGGCCGGTCGCCTTCCTCGTCCCCTTCGACGGCGAGGAGGAGGCCGTGCGCCTGGTCAACGACACCCCGTACGGCCTGAGCGGCGCCGTGCACACGGGGAACGTCGAGCGCGGCGTCAACTTCGCCAAGCAGATCGACACCGGCATGTTCCACGTGAACGACGGCACTGTGCACGACGAGCCGATCGTGCCGTTCGGCGGCGAGAAGCACTCCGGGATCGGCCGCCTCAACGGCGACACCATGCTGGACGCCTTCACCACCCAGAAGTGGATCTCGGTGCAGCACGGGCGCAGCGGGTTCCCGTTCTAGTCGAGGTCCCGGGTCGGCCTAGTCTGGACCCATGTCAGTGATCCGACTCCTGGTGCTCGGCGCGGTCCGCCAGCACGGGCGGGCCCACGGCTACCAAGTGCGCAACGACCTGGAGTACTGGGGCGCGCACGAGTGGTCCAACGCCAAGCCCGGCTCGATCTACCACGCGCTGAAGCAGATGGCCAAGCAGGGCCTGCTGCACGCGCACGAGATCGCGCCGTCGACCGCCGGCGGCCCGCCGCGCACCGAGTACGAGATCACCGGGCGGGGTACGGAGGAGTACTTCACCCTGCTGAGGGAGTCCCTCACCGCGTACGACCAGAAGCCCGACGTGCTCTCCGCCGGGCTCGGCCTCATGGTCGACCTCGGGCGTGAGGAGGTGCTGGGCCTCCTCGAGGAGAGGATCCGCGCCATCCAGAAGTGGCGCAGGTCCGTCACCGAGTACTACACGCCCGAGGACGGCCCCGGCCAGCTCGGCCACATCGGCGAGATCATGAACCTCTGGGTGCACTCCGCCGACCACGGCGCCGAGTGGACCCGTGCGCTGATCGAGCGCATCCGGAGCGGTGCGTACACCTTCGCCGGAGAGGGCGAGCCGTTCGTCGGGATCCTGAGCGAGGGCGAGGAGAACCCGTACGGGGCGGGGGAGCCGGGCCCCGGAGAGCACGACCGATGAAACGGATCGGCTAATCAAGTTTGACTAACCGTCTCGACGGGCATACGCTCTCCGCGAGCAAGTAGTCAAGTTTGACTAATCGAGCTTCGAGGAGAGTCAGTGACCGACGCGGCGATCACCGTCGAAGGGGCACGCAAGAAGTACGGCGACAAGAACGCGCTGGACGGTCTCGACCTCACGGTCACGCGGGGCACGGTGCACGGGGTGCTGGGTCCGAACGGCGCGGGCAAGACGACCCTGGTCCGTGTGCTGTCCACCCTGCTCCGCCCGGACGCGGGCCGCGTCGAGGTGGCCGGCCACGACGTCGTCACGCAGGCGTACGCCGTGCGCCTGCGCATCGGCCTGCTGGGTCAGCACGCCGCGCTCGACGAGGAGCTCGGCGGCCGGCAGAACCTGGAGCTGTTCGGCCGCCTGCACCACCTGGGCGCCCGGCGGGCACGCGCGCGTGCCGACGAACTCCTGGCCCGCTTCGACCTCACCGACACCGGACGCAAACCGGTCAGCGCCTACAGCGGCGGCATGCGGCGCCGCCTGGACCTGGCCGCGTCCCTCATCACCGACCCGGAGGTGCTCTTCCTGGACGAACCGACCACCGGCCTCGACCCGCGCAGCCGAGCGGAGGTGTGGGACTCCGTCCGCTCCCTGGTCGGCGGCGGTACGACGGTCCTGCTCACCACCCAGTACCTGGAGGAGGCCGACCAGCTCGCCGACCGCATCTCGGTCGTCGACGCCGGCCGGGTCGTCGCCGACGGCACGGCCGACGAGCTCAAGGCCGCCACCGGCGGCGACCGTGTCGACGTCGTGCTGCGCGACGCCGGACAGCTGGACGCCGCGGTGGCCCTGCTGCCCCTGACCGGCGTCCGCGTGGACGCCGACCGCCGACTGATCAGCGCACCCGTCACCGACCGGATGACGGCCCTCTCCAGCGTCGTACGGGCACTGGAGGAAGCCGGTCTGGAGGCCGAGGACGTGGCCCTGCGCCGCCCGACCCTGGACGAGGTCTTCCTGCACCTCACCGACCGCACCAAGGAGGCCGCGTGACCACCTTCGCCCTGACCGACTCCTGGACCATGACCCGCCGGGAGCTGGCCCGCTGGGCGCGGCAGCCGGTCCCGGTCGTCGTCAACCTGATCTTCCCGATCATGCTGCTGCTGATGTTCGGCTACCTGGTCGGCGGCGGCCGGGGCGTGACCGGCGAGTACGTCGACTACCTCGTCCCGGGGATGCTCGCGCTCACCATGGCCTTCGGCCTGGAGGGCACGATGATCGCCGTCACCCGGGACCTCGACAAGGGCGTCGTCGACCGGTTCCGCTCCCTGCCCATGACCAACGGCGCGGTGCTGGTGGGCCGCTCGGTCGCCGACATGCTCCAGTCGGTGGTCGGCCTCGCGGTGCTGATCGCCGTCGGGTACGCGCTCGGCTGGCGGGCGCACGGCAGCGCCGGCGCCTTCCTGGGCGCGGTGGGCCTGCTCCTGCTCTTCCGGTTCGCGATGCTGTGGGTCGGCATCCACCTCGCGCTGGTCGCGGGGAAGCCGGAGATGGTGCAGGCGGTGCAGATCCTGGTCTGGCCGGTCGGCTTCCTCTCCAACGCCTTCGCCACCCCGGACGCCATGCCGGGCTGGCTGGGCACGCTCGTCCAGTGGAACCCGATGTCCCAGACCGCGACCGCCGTACGCGACCTGTTCGGCAGCCCCGGCGGCGAGAGCGGCCACGTGTGGGCGGCGATCGTGTGGCCGCTGGCCATCATGGCGGTGTTCTTCCCGCTGGCGGTGCGCCGCTTCGCCCGCCTGAGCCGGTAGGAACCCCTAATGGTGGAAGCCGGTCGCCGCACCCCTGTCCCGGGTCAGCGGGTGCGGCTGCCGGCGCAGCTCCGGAAGCAGCCGCTCCAGCTCCTCCACCAGCAGGTCCGCCATGTCGGCCGAGAAGCCGTTGCGGCACACCACGCGCAGCACGGACAGGTCCTCGCGGTGCGGCGGGAAGGTGTACGCGGGCACCAGCCAGCCGCCTTCCCGCAACCGCCGCGAGACGTCGAACACGTCGTACGCCGTCACGTCACCGGCCGTCGTGAAGGCGAACACCGGCAACTGGTCGCCGCGCGTCAGCAGCCGGAAGTCGCCGAGCGCCGCCACCCGCGCGGCCGTCGACCGCGCGATGTCCCGCGACGCCTGCTGCACCGCCCGGTAGCCCTCCCGTCCCAGCCGCAGGAACGTGTAGTACTGCGCGACCACCTGCGCGCCGGGGCGCGAGAAGTTCAGCGCGAAGGTCGGCATGTCGCCGCCCAGGTAGTTGACCCGGAAGACCAGCTCCTCGGGCAGCGCGTCCGCGTCCCGCCACAGCGCCCAGCCCACGCCCGGGTAGACGAGCCCGTACTTGTGCCCCGAGGTGTTGATCGACGCGACCCTCGGCAGCCGGAAGTCCCACACCAGGTCCTCGTCCAGGAAGGGCGCGACCATGCCGCCGGAGGCGCCGTCCACGTGTACCGGGACGTCGAGGCCGGTGCGCTCCTGGAGGGCGTCCAGGGCGGCGCACAGGTCGGCGACCGGCTCGTAGGACCCGTCGAAGGTGGAACCGAGGATGCCGACGACCCCGATGGTGTTCTCGTCGCACAAATCGGCGGCGGCCTGCGGGTCGAGGTGGAAGCGGTCGCCCTCCATCGGCACCTGCCGGGCCTCCACCTCCCAGAAGTTGCAGAACTTCTCCCAGCAGACCTGGACGTTCACACCCATCACCAGATTGGGCCGCACGTCCTTCGACGGGTACCGGTCAGGATTGCGCAGCGCCCAGCGCCGCTTCAGCGCCATCCCGGCCAGCATGCACGCCTCGCTCGACCCGGTGGTCGAGCAGCCCACGGCCGCCGACGGGTCGGGCGCGTGCCACAGGTCGGCGAGCATCGCCACGCAGCGCCGCTCCAGCTCGGCGGTGCGCGGGTACTCGTCCTTGTCGATCATGTTCTTGTCCCGGCACTCGCCCATCAGCACCCCGGCCTGCGGCTCCATCCAGGTGGTGACGAAGGTGGCCAGGTTCAGCCGGGCGTTGCCGTCGAGCATCAGCTCGTCGTGGACCAGCCGGTACGCGGTCTGCGGCGGCAGCGGGGAGTCGGGGAGGCGGTGCGTGGGCGGGGCCTCGGTCATGCCGCCGAGAGGGTTCGCCTGGCCGTGGAACGGGTTCACGGCGAGCCGGCGCCGGGCGCGCTCTGCGTCCTGCGGCGGGTGGGGCCCGTGATGCAGTGGCATGCGACCGACGGTAGGTCCGGGACCCGGGCCGCGCACCCGGGCTTGCACCTCACGTCGCGTGAGGCGGCAGCGTGGAGGGCGTCAGAGAAAGGAGCGGAAGTGAGCTACTCCGTGGGACAGGTGGCCGGCTTCGCCGGAGTGACGGTGCGCACCCTGCACCACTACGACGACATCGGCCTGCTCGTACCCAGCGAGCGCAGCCGTGCGGGCCACCGGCGTTACAACGACGCCGACCTCGACCGGCTGCAGCAGATCCTGTTCTACCGGGAGCTGGGCTTCCCGCTCGACGAGGTCGCCGTCCTGCTCGACGACCCGGACGCGGACCCGCGCGCGCACCTGCGCCGCCAGCACGAGCTGCTGACCGCCCGGATCGAGAAGCTGGAGAAGATGGCGGCGGCCGTGGAGCACGCCATGGAGGCACGCAGCATGGGCATCAACCTCACGCCCGAGGAGAAGTTCGAGGTCTTCGGCGACTTCGACCCGGACCAGTACCAGGAGGAGGTCCAGGAACGCTGGGGCGACACCGACGCCTACCGCCAGTCGCGGCAGAAGACCGCCTCGTACACCAAGGAGGACTGGCAGCGTATCCAGGACGAGGCCGACGAGCTCACCCGGCGCTTCGTCGCCCTGATGGAGGCCGGTGAGCCCGCCGACTCCGAGGCGGCCATGGACGCCGCCGAGGACCACCGGCAGGGAATCGCCCGCAACCACTACGACTGCGGGTACGAGATGCACACCTGCCTGGGCGAGATGTACGTCTCGGACGAACGTTTCACGCGAAACATCGACGCCGCGAGGCCGGGCCTCGCCGCCTACATGCGCGACGCGATCCTCGCCAACGCCGTCCGGCACACCCCCTGAGCGGTGGGCGTGGCCCGGGGCTCACTCCCGGGCCACGACCACCGCCGTCCCGTACGCGCACACCTCGGTGCCCACGTCCGCGGCCGCCGTCACGTCGAAGCGGAACGCCAGTACCGCGTTGGCGCCACGCGCGCGTGCCTGCTCGACCAGCCGCTCCATCGCCTCGTTGCGGGTCTCGACCAGCGTCTTGGTGAGCCCGCGCAGCTCGCCGCCGACCATCGACTTCAGCCCGGCGCCGATCTGGCTTCCCAGGTGCCGGGAGCGCACGGTCAGACCGAAGACCTCCCCGAGCACCTCCTGCACCCGGTGGCCCGGAAGGTCGTTCGTGGTCACGACGAGCACCTCGGGCCCGGGGCCCTGTCCGCCGCCGTATTCTTCAATACCCATGGTTCTCAGGTTTCCCCCGGCAAGGTCACAGTGCACCCCGAGGAATCCCTTGGAACCTGGAACCCGACGGCTGCGTTGTACGTTTGGGCAGCCAGGTCCCGCCCGCCCCCCAGCAGCAGGAGCCACAATCCCGTGACCACGCTTGCGCTCGGCCCCGAGTGGCTGAGCCCGGACTACCTGATCGAGACCTTCGCTCTGCCGGGCATCCTGCTCATCGTCTTCGCCGAGTCCGGACTCTTCGCGTTCCTGCCCGGCGACTCGCTGCTGTTCACCGCGGGCCTGTTCGTCGCCCAGGGCGAGTACATCAGCCAGCCGCTGTGGCTGGTGTGCACCCTGATCGTGCTGGCCGCCGTCATCGGCGACCAGGTGGGCTACATGATCGGCAAGTTCCTCGGCCCCAAGCTCTTCAACCGCCCCAACTCCAAGCTCTTCAAACAGGAGAACCTGGACAAGGCGCACGAGTTCATGGAGAAGTACGGCCCCAAGGCGATCGTCCTGGCCCGCTTCGTACCGATCGTGCGCACCTTCGCCCCCATCGTGGCGGGCGCCGGCCGCATGCAGTACCGCACCTTCCTCACGTACAACGTCATCGGCGGCGTCGCCTGGGGCTCGGGCGTCACCCTCGCGGGCTACTGGCTCGGCCAGATCGAGTTCATCCGCACCAACGTCGAGCCCATCCTCGTCCTGATCGTCGTCCTCTCGGTCGTCCCGATCGCCATCGAGTACCTGCGCGAGCGCAAGAAGAAGAATCAGCAGCCCGCGGCGGCCCCCCAGCCCACGGCGCCCCAGGGCTGGCAGCAGCCGCAGCCCGCGTACCCGGTGATGGACGACGCCACGACCCAGCTCCGCCGGGTGGACCCGTACGACCAGCCGCAGCAGCCCCAGCAGCCGCAGCAGCCGCAGCAGCCGTACGCCCAGCAGTACCCGCAGGGCTACGACCAGCAGCCATACGGCGACCAGTACCCGTACAACCAGGGTCGCTGACACCCCCAGGGGCGCGGGGCCTGTGTCGGTATGCGGCTCCGCCGCGCGGGCGCGACCAACCACGACGTACCCGCAGCCGCCTACGAGCCCTTCCTGCCGAGCTCGTAGGCGACCGGCGCTAAAACCCCCGCGTCCGCTTCGCCGCCCGGCGCCCCGCCGCACTCGCCGCGCCCGGCACCTTCAGGAACAACCGCGAGATCTCCCCACCCAGGTTCACCCCGATCGCGATGGCCATCGCCAGCGCCACCGCGTTGGACAGCGACAGCAACCCCGAGTCGACCTCGCTCTGCGCGATCCCCAGCAGACCGAAGTACGTCGCCGAACCGGGCAGCAGCGGCCCGATCGCCGCCGTCGTGTACGGCAGCGCCGACGCGAACCGGTACCGGGACATCAGCTGCCCGAACAGGCCCACGAGCCCCGCCGCGGCGGCCGTCGAGGCCACCGGCGAGATGTCGCCGGCGAAGTGCATGGCGCCGTAGACGCACCAGGCGACGCCGCCGTTCAGGGTCACCGCCAGCACGGTGGACCGTTCCTGCTGGAGCAGGATCGCGAAGGCCAGCGACAGCAGCATCGAGGCGAAGATCTGCACGAACGGTTCGTCACCGGTGCCCAGCTTGGCGTCCGGGTTCAGTTCGGCGCCCAGCTGGACGCCGAAGTACAGCACCACCAGCACCCCGGCGACGATGCTGACGAAGAAGTACATGACCTCCAGCAGACGCGCCGCGGCGGTGATGTAGAAGCCGGTCAGGCCGTCCTGCACCCCGGCGACCAGCGCCCGCCCGGGCAGCAGCGCGAAGAGGCCACCGGTGATGACCGCGGACGCCTTCACGTCGACGTGCGTCACCGTCAGCACGACGCCCATCGCGGCCGGCGGCATCGCGGCCACCGCGAACTGGTAGAACTCCGGCAGCCCGCGTCCGGCGCACAGCCACGCCAGCCGGTCGCCGAGCATCGAGCCGAACATCGCCGCGAAGAACACGGTCAGCCCGCCACCGACCAGCAGCGAGGCCGCGCCCGCGAGCAGACCGCTCGCCACGGTCAGCACCCAGGTGGGGTACGGGTGGCGGTTGCGGCGGATCTCCGCGAGGCGCCGGTAGGCCTCCTCCAGGGAGATCTGCGTGTCCGGGTCGCTGAGGTCGTCCACCAGGTGGAAGACGGCCGCGAGCCGCGTGTAGTCGGTGCCGCGGCGGCGCACCGTCCGCGACGCCGTCACCGGGTCCTCCACCAGGGACGGCTGGTGGGAGATCGACAGCAGGGTGAAGGTGACGTTCGGCTCGCAGCGGTCGAGGCCGTAGGAGCGGCAGACGGCGAACATCGCCGCCTCCACGTCCTCGGCGCCCTCACCGCCCGCCAGCAGCAGCTCCCCGATGCGCAGCGTCAGGTCGAGCACGCGCGGCACGGCGGGGCCGGTCTCGTCGTCGTGCTTCTGGGACGGCTCGGGAGCGGGCCGGTCGGCCACCGGCATGCGCAGCATCGCGCGCATCCGGTCCTGCCAGGGCACGTCCGTCAGGTTCACCGCCGGGAAACCGCTCGCCGGGGTGAAGACGGCCGGCGACCACGCGTGGTACGTGCTCGGCATGCTGAACGCCGAGCCCTCGAACTCCGCGGGCGTTCCCGCCGGCGCGTCCAGCCCCTCCGGCAGCGCGAACTCGGAGGTCGTCTCGGACTCCGTGACAGTGTGCCGGGAGACCGCCAGTCCCTGCGGGATCTCGAACTCGGACGTCGTCGACGACTCGCCGTCGGCCGACGTGCCGACGCCGCTGGGCGGCCGGAAGGCACTGTGCGCCTCGTCCGACTGCGGCTTGCGGTCCTCCGCCTCCGTCACCTGCGCAACGCTCCCTGGGCCCTCGTACGACACACCCTCCTGTAGCCCTCAGTATGCGCACCCAAACGTGAACGGGCCGCACGCGTGCGCGTGCGGCCCGTTACGGAAGGGATTCAGGAGGCGTGCTCAGTGGCCGCCCTGGTCCTTGAAACGCTTGTAGGACCGCTCGATCTCGGCCTCGGCGTCGGTGCGGCCCACCCAGTCGGCGCCCTCGACGGACTTGCCGGGCTCCAGGTCCTTGTAGACCTCGAAGAAGTGCTGGATCTCCAGGCGGTCGAACTCCGAGACGTGGTGGATGTCACGCAGGTGCTCCACACGCGGGTCGGTCGACGGGACGCACAGCAGCTTGTCGTCGCCGCCGGCCTCGTCCGTCATCCGGAACATGCCGATCGCGCGGCAGCGGATCAGGCAGCCCGGGAACGTCGGCTCGTCCAGGATGACCAGCGCGTCCAGCGGGTCGCCGTCCTCGCCGAGGGTGTTCTCGACGAAGCCGTAGTCGGTCGGGTAGGCGGTCGAGGTGAACAGGCGGCGGTCCAGGCGGATACGACCGGTCTCGTGGTCCACCTCGTACTTGTTCCGCGAACCCTTCGGGATCTCGATCGTGACGTCGAACTCCACCGGACGCTCCTCCATGATCAGCACATAGTTCTGGTGGTTAAGTGTCCCTCACGCAGGTGTGTGATCGCGAAAGGGGCTGGTGGTAGTGCCAGAGCTGAGGCCTTGGCGGGCCGCGAGACCGCGTGTGGCGCGGGCCGCGCGTGCCGTCCGACCACGTCTCGCACGCGCCGCGCGGGCCGCCGAACCGCGGGTCGCACGGTTCGCACGGGCCACGGCGCCGCGGCTCGACCGGGTCACGAGGCCCAAGACCTGGCAGTACACCGCCGGTGCCGCCACGGCCGGGCTGGCACTGGCCGCCGGTGTGGTGACCGCCGCCGGCCCCTGGGACTCCACGGGTCAGCGTACGGCCGAGCGGGAGCGGGCAGTCGCCCTGGAGCGCACGGGTGGCGCAGATCACGGCCGCGGACCGGACGGCTCCGGTACGACGTCCGGCTCGCCCCGCCCCGCGCCCAGTGCCCCGTCCGTCCTCACCGGCCTCGGCGGCGCCTCGGGCGGAGTTCCGCGCGGCGCCGAGGCCGTGCCCGGCGGCACGTCCCTGGCCGACGTCCTCGGACCGCTGATGGAGGACCCGGCGCTCGGCGGCAGCCGCGGGGCGGCCGTCGTCGACCTCACCACTGGCAAGCGCCTGTACGGCCGCGGCGCCGGCACGGCGCTCACCCCCGCCTCCACCACCAAGATCGCCACCGCCGTCGCCGCGCTCACCGCCCTCGGCCCCGACCACCGCCTCACCACCCGCACCGCCCTGGAGGCCGACACCGGCGAACTCGTCCTCGTCGGCGGCGGCGACCCCACCCTCACCGCGCGGAAGGACGCCCGGGGCCTCGCGAGCCTGCGCACCCTCGCCGAGAAGACCGCCACCGCCCTCAAGAAGCGGGACGTGCGCGAGGTGACGCTGTCGTACGACACGACGCTCTACGCCGGTACGGAAATGCACCCGATCGGAGTCAACGAGAACCTCGCCCGCGTCACCGCCCTGATGGCCGACGAGGCCCGCACCGACGACTCCACCAGCGGCCCCGCCCCGCGCGTGTCCGACCCGGCCGCCGACGCCGCCCGCACCTTCGCGGGCTTCCTGGAGCGGCACGGCATCACCACCTCACCCCCCGGCCCTTCCAAGGCCACCGCCCGCGCGGACACCCTCGCCACCGTCTCCTCGCCCCCGCTGTCGGCGCTGGTCGAGCGGATGCTGACCAACAGCGACAACGACCTGGCCGAGGCCCTGGCCCGCCACACCGCCGTGGCGAGCGGCGAAAGCGCCGACTTCGACGGCGTCTCGGCGGCGATCACGGCCCGCCTGGAACAACTGGGCCTGCCCGTGGGCGGCGCCCGCTTCCACGACGGCAGCGGCCTGGACCGCACCGACCGCATCACCGCCGACCTCCTCACCGCCCTGCTCGCCAAGGCCGCCGACCCGTCCCGCCCCGAGCTCCGCCCGGTCCTCACCGGTCTCCCCGTCGCCGGCTTCACCGGCACCCTGAGCGGCCGCTACACGGACGGCGCGGCCGGTGTCGTACGCGCCAAGACCGGCACCCTGACGGGCGTCAACACCCTCGCCGGCACGGTCGTCACCCCCGACGGCCGCCTCCTGGGCTTCGCCTTCCTGGCCTCGGACACGACGAACGCGTGGGAGGCCCAGACGGCCCTGGACCGACTGACGACGGCCCTGGCGTCCGCAGCGCCGTAGCCACGAGCCGCCGCCCCGCGCAGCTGCGGGCAGTCGTGCCGCCCCCCCACCCCACCGCCCGCCACAGCCTGCCCCCAGCGGCAGCGCTCACGTACGGTTGAGGAATGACGAGCATCGGCGCATCCTCCGGCATGGTCGACTGGAACCTCGCGGTGGCGACCGCGACCCGGCTCGTACGGCCGGGCCCCGAGGTGAGCCGCGACGAGGCCAGGGCCGTCGTCGCGGAACTCCGCCGCCACGCCAAGGCCTCGGAGGAGCACGTCCGCGGCTTCACCCGCCTGGCCACCGAGGAGGCCCACGACACCCCCGTCCTCGTCGTCGACCGCCCGGGCTGGGTCCGGGCGAACGTCGCCGGGTTCCGGGAGATCCTCAAGCCGCTGCTGGAGAAGATGGAGGAGCGGCGCGGCGGCGGCGCGGGCAACGCGGTGCTCGGTGCCGTCGGCGGCAAGGTCACCGGCGTGGAGCTGGGCATGCTGCTGTCGTTCCTGTCCTCCCGGGTCCTCGGCCAGTACGAGACCTTCGCCCCGGCCAGCCGCGAGCTGCCCGCCGGCGCGAACGGCGGCGGCCGGCTCCTCCTCGTCGCGCCGAACATCGTGCACGTGGAGCGCGAACTCGACGTCGACCCGCACGACTTCCGCCTCTGGGTGTGCCTGCACGAGGAGACGCACCGCACGCAGTTCACCGCGGTGCCCTGGCTGCGCGACCACCTGGAGGGCGAAATCCAGTCGTTCCTCTCGGAGACCGACGTCGACCCCATGACCGTGCTGGAGCGGGTCCGCGAGGCCGCCCAGACCCTCGCCGGGGGACGCCCCGAGGGCGAGGAGGACGACGGCGGCCGGTCGCTGGTGGAGCTGGTGCAGACCCCGGCCCAGCGGGAGGTCCTCGGCCGGCTCACCGCCGTGATGTCGCTCCTGGAGGGACACGCCGACTTCGTGATGGACGGCGTCGGACCGGCGGTCGTGCCGAGCGTCGGGGAGATCCGCGAGAAGTTCCAGCAGCGCCGCGCCAAGGGCGCCTCGCGCCTCGACCTGGCGCTGCGCAAGCTGCTCGGCCTGGACGCCAAGCTCCGCCAGTACCGGGACGGCGAACGCTTCGTGCGGGCCGTCGTCGAGGAGTGCGGCATGGACGGCTTCAACCGCGTCTGGACCTCGCCCAACACCCTCCCCACCAAGGCGGAGATCTCCAAACCGGCGGACTGGATCGCGCGGGTGCACCGCAAGCCGGAGTCGTGAGCCCCGCGCGGCGGGCGTGAACGAATTCGGCCGACGGCAGTCGAACGCCCCTCCAATCACCCGTCCGAGGGACCGTGGGCTCTCGACAGGCGTGCGATGCTCGGGGAACGGCCCGTTTCTGTCACCATCTACACACTCTGCGTGACCGAACCTCGGGCTCACCCCCGACAACTTCATGAAGGGCACCGGACATGGGTCCCCATCCTGCGGTCGCGGCGATACGCCTGGCGGTCCGCCGCGTCCTCCACGACATCCTCACCGAACTGAACACCCCGGCCGGCGTACCCGCCACGACGGCCGCCGAGCGCATGCCCGAGCGCCCGCCGACGCCGCTCGTGCTCGTGGCCTGCTCCGGCGGCGCCGACTCCATGGCGCTCGCCTCCGCCCTCGCCTTCGAGGCCCCCCGCCTCGGCGTCCGCGCCGGCGGCGTCACCGTCGACCACGGCCTGCAGAGCGGCTCCGACCTGCGCGCCGAAGAGGTCGTCCTGCGCCTGCGCGAACTCGGCCTGGACCCCGTCGAGGCCACCGCCGTGAGCGTCGGCCGCTCGGGCGGGCCCGAAGCCGCCGCCCGCGACGCCCGCTACGCCGCCCTGGACGACGCCGCCGCCCGCCACGGGGCCGCCGCCGTCCTGCTCGGCCACACCCGCGACGACCAGGCCGAGACCGTCCTGCTGGGCCTCGCCCGCGGCTCCGGCATCCGCTCCCTGTCGGGCATGGCCGCGGTCTCGGGGGCCGGCGGCCGTTACCGGCGCCCCTTCCTCCAGGTCGACCGGCAGACCGCCCGCAAGGCCTGCATGGTCCAGTCCCTGCCCGTCTGGGACGACCCGCACAACGCCGACCCCGCCTACACCCGCTCCCGGCTGCGCCACGAGGGCCTGCCCGCCCTGGAGAAGGCCCTCGGCAAGGGCGTCGTCGAGGCCCTCGCCCGTACGGCCCAGCTCTCCCGGGACGACGCCGACGCCCTCGACGCCTGGGCCCGGCAGGCCGAGGCCGGCGTCCGCGACGCCTCCGGCGTGCTGGAGTGCGCCAAGCTCTACGCCCTGCCGCCCGCCGTACGCCGCCGGATCCTGCGCCGCGCCGCCATCGACGCCGGTGCTCCGGCCGGCGCCCTGTTCGCCCGCCACATCGAGGAAGTCGACCGGCTGATCACCGGCTGGCGCGGTCAGGGAGCCATCAACCTCCCCGGGAAAGTCGTCGCCCGGCGGCAGGGTGGCAGACTGGTGATTCGGCAAGGCTGAATCCGGACCCTCCCACCGATCCCGTACACGGATCGCCGGGGCGCTCCGGAGTGGCCGGTGGGACGACCGAAAGTGATGCGGGTGGACGCGAACGACATGGGTGCCGACCTCGAGAAGGTACTCATCACCAAGGAAGAGATCGACGCGAAGCTGGCCGAGCTGGCCGCGAAGATCGACGCGGAGTACGCGGGCAAGGACCTGCTCATCGTCGGCGTGCTCAAGGGCGCCGTGATGGTCATGGCCGACCTCGCGCGCACGCTGTCCACCCCCGTCACGATGGACTGGATGGCGGTGTCCTCGTACGGCGCGGGCACCCAGTCCTCCGGCGTGGTGCGGATTCTCAAGGACCTCGACACCGACATCAAGGGCAAGCACGTCCTGATCGTCGAGGACATCATCGACTCCGGCCTGACCCTGTCCTGGCTGATCTCCAACCTCGGCTCGCGCGAGCCCGCCTCCCTCAAGGTGTGCACGCTGCTGCGCAAGCCCGACGCCGCGAAGGTCGCCATCGACGTGGAGTGGGTCGGCTTCGACATCCCCAACGAGTTCGTCGTCGGCTACGGCCTCGACTACGCCGAGAAGTACCGCAACCTGCCGTTCGTCGGTACGCTCGCGCCCCACGTCTACGGCGGCTGACACGGCCCTGTGGCGCGCTCCACGGTGTTTCGGGGGGCGACCGGGAACCCCGGAGGCCCCCGCGCCGTTGGAGCATGCAGACGGGACGTCAGCGGTCCCGTGCGGCTGAGGGCCGCTCCGCTGGGGTACCGTCAGAAGAACTGTCTTATCAAACTCACTATGGCAGGAGGGACGGGGCGCCACCGCTCCGGAGGATGGACGTGAAGCGATACTTCCGTGGGCCAATCATGTGGATCGTGCTGGCCGTCCTTGCCGTGGTCGTGTTGATGCAGGTCGTCGGCTCGTCCGGCGGCTACAAGACGGTGGACACGGGCCAGGTCGTCCAGGCGATCAACGACAACAGGGTCGAGTCGGCCAAGCTGACCACCGGCGACGAGCAGAAGATCCAGGTTCAGCTCAAGGACGGCCAGAAGGTCGAGGGCAGCTCGAAGATCCAGGCGAGCTACATCGGCAACCAGGGTGAGACGCTCGCCGGCACCCTGCAGAACAAGTACCAGGACAAGCAGATCCCCGACGGCTACACGGTGTCGCCGTCGAAGCAGAACCCGTTCGTCGGGATCCTGCTCTCTCTGCTGCCGTTCGTCCTGATCGTGGTCGTCTTCCTGTTCCTGATGAATCAGATGCAGGGCGGCGGCTCCCGGGTCATGAACTTCGGCAAGTCCAAGGCCAAGCTCATCACCAAGGACACCCCCAAGACGACGTTCACCGACGTCGCCGGATCCGACGAGGCCGTCGAGGAGCTCCACGAGATCAAGGAGTTCCTGCAGGAGCCGGCCAAGTTCCAGGCCGTCGGCGCCAAGATCCCCAAGGGCGTGCTGCTGTACGGCCCGCCCGGTACCGGCAAGACCCTGCTCGCGCGCGCCGTCGCGGGCGAGGCGGGCGTGCCGTTCTACTCGATCTCCGGTTCCGACTTCGTCGAGATGTTCGTCGGTGTCGGTGCCTCCCGGGTCCGTGACCTGTTCGAGCAGGCCAAGGCGAACGCCCCGGCGATCGTCTTCGTCGACGAGATCGACGCGGTCGGCCGCCACCGCGGCGCCGGCCTCGGCGGCGGTCACGACGAGCGCGAGCAGACCCTGAACCAGCTGCTCGTCGAGATGGACGGCTTCGACGTCAAGGGCGGCGTGATCCTCATCGCCGCGACGAACCGGCCCGACATCCTCGACCCGGCGCTGCTGCGCCCCGGCCGCTTCGACCGGCAGATCGCCGTCGACCGCCCGGACATGCAGGGCCGTCTGGAGATCCTCAAGGTCCACCAGAAGGGCAAGCCGGTCGCCCCGGACGTCGACCTGTCGGCCGTCGCCCGCCGTACGCCCGGCATGACCGGTGCCGATCTGGCCAACGTGCTGAACGAGGCCGCCCTGCTGACGGCCCGCAGCGACCAGAAGCTGATCGACAACCACATGCTGGACGAGGCGATCGACCGCGTGGTCGCGGGCCCGCAGAAGCGGACCCGGATCATGTCGGACAAGGAGAAGAAGATCACCGCGTACCACGAGGGCGGTCACGCCCTGGTCGCGGCGGCCTCACCGAACTCCGACCCGGTCCACAAGATCACCATCCTGTCCAGAGGCCGGGCCCTGGGCTACACGATGGTGCTCCCGGACGAGGACAAGTACTCGACCACGCGCAACGAGATGCTCGACCAGCTCGCCTACATGCTGGGCGGCCGCGCGGCCGAGGAGCTCGTCTTCCACGACCCGACGACGGGCGCGGCCAACGACATCGAGAAGGCCACCGGCCTCGCTCGCGCGATGGTCACGCAGTACGGCATGACCGAGCGTCTCGGTGCGATCAAGTTCGGCGGCGACAACAGCGAGCCGTTCCTCGGGCGTGAGATGGCCCACCAGCGCGACTACTCGGAAGAGGTCGCCGCGCTGGTCGACGAGGAGGTCAAGACCCTCATCGAGACGGCGCACAACGAGGCCTGGGAGATCCTGGTCGAGAACCGCGACGTCCTCGACAACCTCGTCCTCGCACTGCTGGAGAAGGAGACGCTGGGCAAGGAGGAGATCGCCGAGGTCTTCGCGCAGATCGTCAAGCGCCCGTCCCGGCCCGCCTGGACCGGCTCCTCGCGCCGTACGCCGTCGACCCGTCCGCCGGTGCTCTCCCCCAAGGAGCTCGCCCTGACGAACGGAGCGAACGGCGCGCCGGCGGCGATCTCCACGGCCAAGAGCGCCACGCCGGAGCCGGCCCCGGCACCGGAACGAGCCCCGGAGGACCGTCCGGAGAGCTGACCCAGCTGCTCCCGGCGGCCCCACCAGGCCCGGAATGTATGCCGCGCCCCCCAGGTTCTAGCCTTGGGGGGCGCGGCATTTCCGTATGCCGACCGCAGGACAGGACAGGAACGAGGCACCAGATGACCGACCCCGTGACGCTGGACGGCGAGGGCCAGATCGGCGAGTTCGACGAGAAGCGGGCCGAGAACGCCGTACGCGAACTGCTGATCGCGGTCGGCGAGGACCCGGACCGCGAGGGGCTGAGGGAGACGCCGGCGCGGGTGGCGCGGGCGTATCGGGAGCTTCTGGCGGGACATGCGCAGGAGCCCGAGGACGTACTGACGACGACGTTCGACATCGGGCACGACGAGATGGTCCTGGTGAAGGACATTGAAATCGTCAGTCTGTGCGAGCATCACATGCTGCCGTTTCACGGTGTAGCTCATATCGGGTACATTCCGGCAGCGAGTGGCAAGATCACCGGACTGTCGAAGCTCGCACGTCTGGTTGAGGTTTTCGCGCGCCGCCTGCAGGTGCAGGAACGTCTCACCACACAGGTCGCCGACTCGCTCATGCGTATTCTCGAGGCCCGGGGCGTGATCGTCGTCGTCGAGGCCGAGCACATGTGCATGTCGGTGCGCGGGGTTCGTAAGCCGGGTGCCAAGACCACGACGTCGGCGGTACGTGGCCAGCTTCGGGACGCGACGAGCCGGGCCGAGGCAATGAGCCTGATACTGGCACGCTGACCTGATTGTCAGTGGTGCCCGATATCGTCCTTGATCAGTGGCTCGGCCGCTGATCAAGGGGGATATCTGTGGCGTACGGACTGCCCAGCAAACAGACGGTGAACGCTGTCGAGGGGCGCTTGCAGGCGCGAAACGTACGCGTCGGCTCCCGACTGTGGGTGTTGGACGGGGAGCGCACAGTCCCCACCACGGTCGCGGCGGTCACCACCGCCCGCGCCCGCGAAGTGGTGGACGTCGTGACCGATCACCTGACGCTCACCGTGGCACCCGATCAGATGTTGGGCACGCCGGATGGATGGGTTCATGCGAGGGATGCCGCGGGAACCGTTCTCGCCTGGACGCAAGCACGGAAGCTATGTCGCACACGGTTGACCGTCAAGCCGGGATATGAGCTGGGCTACTTGATCGGGGCCAACTGCGCGGACGGGACCGTCGGCAGGAACTACGTTTCGTTGGTGGTCAATGACGAGGCGTTCGCCTCGCGCTATGCGGCGTGCCTCACGACCGCCACCGGGCTGTCTGCCCGTCTGGAGGCGGTGGAGCGCCCTTCTGGGTACCTTCAGCGGGACGTTCCGGGCTTTCGTGTCCGTGTCGTGTCGTCGTACCTGGCCGACCTGATGAGGCAGTACGTCGGTGGCGACGCACACCACATGCGGCAGAGGTTTCCCAGAGTGGTCCTCCGGGACAGGGAGACCTTCGAAGGCTTTCTGGACGGCTACACGGACGGCGACGGATACCGTTCCAAGAGCTGGTCGGGTCGAGTGCTCGTGAGCGGGAACGTGCCGTTTCTTTCCGACCTGGCGCAGGTGGTGGGTGCGCGATTCACTCCGCGGAGCAATGGACCGGCATCACATCTGGTCGTGGTCGACGGTTGGCCTTCGCGAGGCACGTTCCAGGCCGAGCGGCATCCACTGCAGCTCCGAGAATCCTGCTGGGCCCAGGTGCATGAGGTGCGGCTGCGGACCACGGTGAACAAGCCGTTCACCCTGTACAACTACCGACTGGACCCACACCCCGGCTTCCTGGTCAACGGACACCTGGCCCGCCAGCCCTGGTGAGCCGGGCACGTCAGGCCGCCGTGGCCGTGCCCGGGTGGTCGTCGTCCTCGTCCTCCGGGAGGCGGCAGACGCGCTCCAGGAAGAGGGCGGCCGCTATGACGGCGATGCCCGCCACCACCGAGAAACCGGCGTAGACGGCCTGGTCGCGGCGGGCGGGTACATCCAGGTACTCCAGCAGGAAGGCCCCCGTGCCGCCGTACATCCCCGCGACCAGGGCGGCCACCAGGGCGCTGGCCTGGCCGAAGACGACCGCGCGGGCCGCCATCATCGGGTCGACGCCCTTGGCGCCCGGCACACGCTCCCGCTGGGCCTTCAGGCGGGCGCGCAGCGAGAGCGCGGTGGCGAGCAGGATGACCGCGATCAGGGCGAGAACGATGGGGGCGGCCAGGGGGACGCTCGGGAGGCTCCCGATCGAGTTCCACAGGCGGGCGCCCGCCCAGGACAGGATTCCGGCGACGAGGAACACGCCGACCAGCACCCTGATGCGCAACTCTTTCACGGTGTTCCGTGTCCCTTCGGTTCCCCTGTGCCGGTCTTCGGCGTGGCCGTCGGCCTCGTCGACTTTAACGACTACTCGGGCAGCCGGAGTTCCAGGTCGGTGCGGGGTGCGACGCCCTCCCGGGTGACGGCGTCGAGGAGATCGGCGACCGGGCCGTGTCCCGGCAGCTGCGCGTCCGGGTCCACGTCGTGCCAGGGGGCGAGAACGAAGGCGCGTTCGTGGGCGCGCGGATGGGGGAGCGTGAGCTGCGGGTCGTCGGACACGACGTCCGCGTAGGCGACGATGTCGACGTCGAGGGTGCGCGGGCCCCAGCGCTCGTCGCGGACCCGGTGGAAGGCCTCCTCGACCGCGTGCGCCCGCTCCAGCAAGGAGGACGGGGGCAGGGTGGTCTTGAGGATCACGACCGCGTTGAAGTACGAGGGCTGGCTGTCCGGGTCGACGCCCCAGGGCTCCGTCTCGTACACCGGCGAGACCCCTTTGACGCGCACGCCCGGGGTGTCCTCCAGGGCGTCGATCGCCCCCTGGAGGGTCTCCAGGCGGTTGCCGAGGTTGGCGCCCAGGGCGACCACGGCGCGCTTGGGGTTGGACAGCGTGGTGTCGGCCGCGTCGACCTGCTCGATGACGGAGGCGGGCACCGGCTGTACGGTCGGGTCGCTGGGACCCTTGGTGAAGGGGGCGCTCATACACGGCTCCGGATGATGGTGACGGTCACGTCGTCGAAGGGGACGGTGATCGGTGCGTCCGGCTTGTGGACGCAGACCTCGACCTCCTCGATCCCTTCGTGCTTCAGACAGACCTGGGCGATGCGCTCGGCGAGTGTCTCGACGAGGTTGACGGGCTCGCCCTCGACGACGGCCACGACCTCCTCGGCCACGATGCCGTAGTGCACGGTCTTCGCCAGGTCGTCGTCGGCCGCGGCCGGCCGGGTGTCCAGGCCAAGGACGATGTCCACGAGGAAGGTCTGGCCGTCCTCGCGCTCCTTGGGGAACACACCGTGGTGCCCGCGGGCCTTCAGGCCGCGCAGCGCGACACGATCCACGCGAATCACTCCTGCAGTCGTCGGTCTCGGCCGGCGCGTACCACGTGCGGGCGGTACGGCGGCCTCGGTCGAATCTACCCGCGGGCACCGACAGCGCCGGGACACGGGGTGTGTGGGGGCGGGCGGACACCGGGAGGTTTCATCCCGCGTTTGCCCTGGCGGCCCCGGTGGATCACGGGTTGGTAGCCGCCCATACCCGGTGGTCCGTGATTCCAACCACTTCTTGGATCAGGGTTCACCCGGACCGGTCAGGGGTGGGTTCCCGGGGCCCTCGTCGTCGTCCTCGTCCTCGGTCTCGGCGAGTACCGGGGAGGCGTGGTGGGACCAGAGCTTCCAGCCGGCGGGCGTGCGCCGGTACGTGTTGGTGGCGACCACGAGCTGGCCGACGAGCGGGCCGAGCTCGTCGTCGCCCTCCGGGGCGGGGCCGCCGCTGAGGATGTTCTCGGTGCAGGTCACCAGGGCGGTGTCGCCGGTCACGGAGACGTGTACGTCGGTGAGGAAGAACTGGATGTAGTCGGTGTTCGCCATGATCAGGGCGTAGGAGCGCAGGACCTCGCCGCGGCCCGTGAGGACCGGCCAGCCGGGGTGCACGCAGGAGACCACGCCGGCGTCGGCCGGGTCGTGGTACGACTCGTCGACGCCCAGGTCGGACGGGGTGAGCCAGAACTCGGAGACCTTCTCGAAGTCGCCCTGCTCGAGTGCCTCGTAGAAGGCGGTGTTGGCCGCCTCGACCTGCTCGACGTCCACGTGCGGGGCGCTCACCGGGCTCCCTCGACGGCGCGGGCGACGCGTACGGCGTCGGCGGTGGCGCGTACCTCGTGCACGCGTACGGCCCACGCGCCGGCGTGCGCGGCGAGGGCGGAGACGGCGGCGGTGGCCGCGTCGCGCTCCCGCGCGGGCGGCGGAGCGGCGTCGGGGCCGCCGGCCAGGACCCGGCCGAGGAAGCGCTTGCGGGAGGCGGCGACGAGGAGGGGGTGGCCGAGGGCGTGGAGGCGGTCGAGGTGGGCGAGGAGGACGAGGTCGTGCTCGGCGTCCTTGGAGAAGCCGAGGCCGGGGTCGACGACGACGCGGTCGGGGGCGACGCCGCCGTCGAGGACGGCCTCCACGCGGGCGCGCAGCTCGTCGACGACCTCGGTGACGACGTCGGCGTAGGTGCCGCGGACGTTGCCGCCCTCCAGGAGGCCGCGCCAGTGCATGACGACGAAGGGGGCGCCGGCGTCGGCGACGACCGGGATCATGCGGGGGTCGGCGAGGCCGCCGCTGACGTCGTTGACCAGGGCGGCGCCGGCGGCGAGTGCCTGGTCGGCGACGGAGGCGCGCATGGTGTCGACGGAGATCGTGACGCCCTCGGAGGCCAGGCCGCGCACGACCGGGACGACACGGCGGAGCTCTTCGTCCTCGTCGACGCGGGTGGCGCCGGGGCGGGTGGACTCACCGCCGACGTCCACGAGGTCGGCGCCTTCGGCCACCAGGTCGAGGCCGTGCTTGATGGCGGCCGTGGTGTCGAAGAAGCGACCGCCGTCGGAGAAGGAGTCGGGGGTCACGTTGACGACTCCCATGACCGCGCAGCGGTCCCATGCGGTCAGTCCCGCGAGGTGGTGGCGGCGGGCGGTCTGCTTGCTCATGCGTCAAGCGTAGGCCTCCGGCGGTGGTGCGGTGCGGGGTGCCTGGTTGGTGGGGGTGCGGGTAGCGGGCGGTGTGTGGTCTGCGGGTCGGGGCCGCGCCGGGTGGTGCCACGCCGTCCCGCCTAGCTGCGGGCCGCCGTCCCGCCTAGCTGCGGGCAGTCGTGCCGCTGGGGCGGCACGGGTGGGCGCAGCGGCACCCCGCAGCGCCGGGCCGCGCGACCCACCCCCACGGCCACACCGGCGCCGGGTGACCAAGAACGCCGGGTGCCGTCACCCACCCCGACGCCCACCCCTACGCCGGGTGACCTGTGAACCCCGGACCCCGGAGCCCACCGCTACGCCGCCCGCGCCCCCCGCTCCGAAACCCCGTGCGGGCACGGCCGCCGCGTCGGTGTGCCCCGGCGCAGGAACCGCGGCAGGGTCAGTGTGACGAAGCCCTCGGCCTGCATCGCGGCGAAACCGATGCGGGGGAGGTCGGCGGAACGGCGGTAGACGACGAAACGCGGTTCCCAGCGGGGGCGGAACTTGGCGTTGAACTTGTACAGCGACTCGATCTGGAACCAGCGGGAGAGGAACACCAGCAGACCTCGCCATGCCCGGAGGACCGGGCCCGCGCCGATCTTCTCGCCCCGTGCGAGCGCCGCGCGGAACATCGCGAAGTTCAGGGACACGCGGGCGATGCCCAGCTTCGGGGCGGCCTGGAGGGCGGCCACGATCAGGAGTTCGTTCATGCCGGGGTCGGCCGCGCGGTCGCGGCGCATCAGGTCGAGGGAGACGCCGTCCGTGCCCCACGGCACGAAGTGCAGGACCGCCTTGAGGTCGCCGAACTCGCCGGGTTCGGTGTCCTGCTGGTGGGCCGTCGCTATCAGGCAGTCGCCGTCGGAGGGGTCGCCGATGCGGCCGAGGGCCATGGAGAAGCCGCGCTCGGTGTCCGTGCCGCGCCAGGCGTCGGCGGCGCGGCGGACGCGGTCCAGTTCGGCGTCGGACAGGTCAGCCACGCGTCGTACGCGGGTCTGGTAACCGGCGCGCTCGATGCGCTTGACCATCTGACGTACGTTGCGCATCGCGCGGCCGGTGAGGGAGAAATTTGCCACGTCCACCACCGCCTCGTCGCCGAGTTCCAGGGCGTCGAGTCCGGTCTCGCGGGTCCAGACCTCGCCGCCGGTCTCCGAGCAGCCCATGACGGCCGGGGTCCAGGAGTGGGCGCGGGCCTCGTCCATGAAGCGTTCGATGGCGCCCGGCCACGCCTCCACGTCGCCGATCGGGTCGCCGCTGGCCAGCATCACGCCGGAGACGACCCGGTAGGTGACGGCCGCCTTGCCGCTGGGGGAGAAGACGACCGCCTTGTCTCGGCGCAGCGCGAAGTGGCCGAGGGAGTCGCGGCCGCCGTGCCGGGCGAGGAGGGCGCGCAGGCGGGTCTCGTCGTCCTCGGTGAGGCGGGCCGCAGGGTGTTCGGGGCGGAAGGCCAGGTAGATGGTGGTGATGGCGGTGAGGAGGCCGAGGGCGCCCAAGGAGAAGGCGACCGTCCATGAGGTGGTGCCCCGGTAGTCGACCGGGCCCTCGACGCCGAACAGGCCGTACATGACGTGGGTGATGCGGTCGGCCAGGCTCGGGTCGCCGACCATGCGGTGCGGGTGGGCGTTGACGACGAGCAGGCCGAGGAGCACGGAACCGGCGGACATGAGGACGAAGTTGGCCAGTGCCCGCCAGCGGCTGCGGGGGTCGGGGAGTGCTGAGAACTGGTCGCGGTGGCGCAGGAGGGGGGCGAGCAGGGCGAGGGAGATGAGTACGCCGAGGAGTGAGTGGCGGTAGGTGAACTGGGCGACGGCGCCGAGGGGGAGCAGGGCCACGGCCGCACGCCAGGCCCGGCGCTTGCGGCGCTTGAGGCCGTGGGCGAGCAGGAGGAGCAGGACGCCGGCGCTGAGGGAGAGGGCCGCGGCGAAGGGGCCGAAGGAGCCGGGGAGGACCTCGGCGAGGGCGTGCACGCGGCTGTGCCGGAAGCGCGGGAAGACTCCGGCGGCGATGTCCAGCAGGCCCACGAGCGCGCAGGCGCGGCCGACGAGGAGGGGGACGGTCTCCGGGCGGGGGCCGCGCAGTACTCGTCGTAGGCCGGTGGACTTGGCCGGAACCGCACCCGACATTTCCTCATCTGTCCTGACAGACATCGCACCTGTGGTTCTGCGAGAGATCGTGGATCCGGGCCCGTTTCGGGCATCCGGCGACATTGCGACCTCTAGGACGGTGTCTCGGGTGGAGAGGTTCACTCCGCCTGTCGGAAAGCCCCTTGGAAAGCACAGGCAGGTAGCAACGCATGGGTCTCACGAGCGACAAGGTGCTGGCGCTGGCGGTGGTGTCCGGCGTGCTGCTGTTCGCCGGCACGGTGTGGTGGTGGCCACGGCTGGGCCGGCGGAGCGTACGGGCCGTGCTGGGGCGGGTGGGGCTGTTGCTGGGTACTCAGGTGGCGGTGTTCGCGGCGGTGGGGCTGGCCGCCAACCAGGCCTTCGGGTTCTACGGGAGCTGGGCCGACCTGTTCGGGCGGGTGGACGGCCAGGGGGTGGTCGTGGATCACTCGGCGGGTGGGGGCGGCCCGTTGCGGGTCGTGGGTGAACGGCGGGTGACACCGGCGGGCGGGGGGCGGCCGGAGGTTGCCGGGCGGGTGCAGGAGATACGGGTCGTGGGCCGTACGACACGGATCGCGTCGCCCGCGTACGTGTATCTGCCGCCCGAGTACTTCCAGGCGCGGCACCGTGCGCGTACCTTTCCCGCCGCCGTCGTACTGACCGGTTATCCGGGGACCGCCTCGGCGCTGGTGGACAAGCTCCGTTATCCGCGCACGGCGTTCGATCTGGCCAAGGCGGGGCGGATGCGGCCGATGATTCTGGTGATGCTGCGGCCCACCGTGGCGCCGCCGCGCGACACCGAGTGCGTGGACGTGCCGGGCGGCCCGCAGACGGAGTCCTTCTTCGCCAAGGACCTTCCCGAGGCCGTGAGTGCGCACTATCGCGTCGGCAAAGGGCGGGGGAGCTGGGGAGTCGTCGGCAACTCGACCGGTGGCTACTGCGCTCTGAAGCTCGCCATGCATCACCCCGAGGTGTTCGGAGCGGGGGCCGGGCTGTCCGCCTACTACGACGCGCCCAGCGATCCCACCACGGGCGATCTCTTCCAGGGAGACAAGGGTGCGGAGAATCGGGCAAGTCTGTGGTGGTGCATCAAGAACCTGCCCGCACCGGACACTTCATTGCTCGTCAGCAGCAGCCGGTCCGGTGAGACGAACTACAAGGACACGGTGAAGTTCATCGATCTGGTGAAGGAACGGAAGCCGACGCGGATCTCGTCGATCATCCTGGAAAGCGGCGGGCACAACTTCAATACCTGGCGCCGCGAGATTCCCGCGACGCTGGAGTGGCTGAGCGGGCGGATCGGCGGCCGGTCTTGAAATGATCTTGAGGTAATTCGGGCGTCGGCGGCCTTGTGGAATGCCGGTGGCGTGTGAACACCTTCGAGATGGCTGTGTTTTTGCGGGGCGGGGCGCCAAGATTCGCCTACGCGCGGTAAGTTTCTGGCCATGCCACGTGGACGTCACCGCCATTCCCCGCCCCTGCACAGGCTGCTTCCGCCGTCGGCGATCGCAGGCGTCTCCGTCGTCTGCGCCCTCGGCCCCTGGGTGTTCAGTGAAGCGACGGTCCTGCGCGCACTGGCCGCGGCCGCCGCGGTGACGGCCGTCGCCGGCGCGGTCGTCATGCGGCACTGGGACGCCCAGGCGGGCAAGCGGGTCGCCGACCTCACGCGCGCGCGGGCGAGCGACGAGTGGCGCTACGAGGAACGGGTCGCCGAACTGGAGTCCGACCTGGAGGAGTCGCGCGAACTGCGCCAGAAGCTGGAGCACCGGCTGCGGGCCAAGCGCACCGAACTGGCGGGGCTGCGCAACGAGCACGCCTCCCTGCTGCGGCGTTACGCCACCGCCGAGACCGAGCGGGCCAGCGCGCTGGAGGGCCGTCGGCTGCTGGAGATAGAGGCTGTGCCGCAGGTGCCCGCGCTGCCGGCCGCCCGCCCGGCACCGGACGAGGACCCGGTGGCCGGGGACTCGGTGGCCGAGGACCCGGTGGCCGAGGACGCGGCGGTCGAGGACGCGGCGACCGACGCGGCCGCCGGGGAAGTCCCCGCCGTCTTCTCTCCCGAGGGCTCCCGGTTGTTCCTGCGGGCGAACGCGGCACTGGCCCGCTTCGCCGAGGACGCGCCCGCAGGCGACCGCGACTCCGGCGACCGTGACTCCGGCGACCGTGACTCCGGTGACGGCGACTCCGGTGACGGCGGAGGCGATGACGGGAACGGTGGCGGGGAGCGCGCGGCGGCGGACGGCACCGCGCGGGAGGACGAGGCGCAGGGGCAGCCCGAGGCGGCCGGCGGACACGAGCGCACCGCCGCCGCCTCCTCCCCCACGGCCGAGCCCGACGAGCGGCCCGCGCAGCCCACCGCGCCCACCGGACAGGCCACCGGTCACTACACGGTGCCGGCCGCGGTGGCGGTCGTACCGTCGGCCCCGGCGCGGCGCCCCGTGGTCGAGGGCGGCTTCGACTTCTTCGGCACCAAGGACGACCAGGAGGGCACGTCGTCGTCGCCCGAGACCCTGGAGACCGTCCAGAACGAGGACCTCGCCGACGTGGTCGGCCAGGAGGCCCTCGCCCTGCACAAGGCGGAGAAGGAGGCGGGCTTCAAGCCGGCCGGCGAGGAGTCCCGGGACGTGGGCCAGGTGATCGACCTGACCGCCCACGACGAGACGGAGCAGATCGACGTGCAGGGGCTGCGCAGCGCCGTGTCCTGACCGCACGGGGCGGTGTGTGGGGTTCTCAGGCCATCCACCGGTCCGGCAGCGCGTCCCGGCGGCCGGTCCGGGAGCGTTCCGCCTGGGCCCGCAGGAGCTCCGCCGCCTCGTCGGCGTCGCGCAGACGCGCGGTCACCGTCTTGTTCGCCCCCGTGTCCACCCGTACGTCGGCCAGCCGCAGTGCCCGCTGCCACGGGCCGTGGGTGCGGCGGACGCTCTGCACCTTGGCGTGCGGCACCAGGGCCAGGCTGCGGCGCAGCAGCCCGTACCGGGCGGCGAAGACCGTGTCGGTGACGGCGAGGCCGTAGCCCCGCCACCACAGCGGCCGGCAGCGTGCGGCTCGGCGTGGCGGGCGCGACAGCTCCGGGTCGGTCGGCACGGTCACCCCGGGCAGCACGCGCGCCACGACCGACTCCGCGATCTCGCGCGGGGCGACCGGCAGCAGCACGGAGTTCGACGACCCGGCCACGTCCAGCTCCACCCGCACCCAGCCCCGCCGCCGCCACAGCAGCGGCTCCACGATCCGCACGGTCTGCACCCGGCCCGGCGGCACCGTCTCGTGCGCGCGGTCCAGCAGCCCGTGATCGAGGCGCAGCCCGTCCGGGGACTCGGCCACCGTCCAGTCGTACTCTCCGACGAACCGGCCCGCGCTGCTCGCTCCCGCGGCGCCCAGCAGCGGCAGGGCGGTCGCCAGGACCGTCCACAGGTTGTGGGTGGCGAGCCACAGGAGTGTGGGGACGACGACGGCGGCGATCAGCGTGCCCCAGGTGGCGCCGGTCAGCAGCAGCGAGACGGCCAGCACACGCGGCGGTACGCGCAGCAGTTGCCGGGAGGGTGCCTCGCCGACCTCGTGGGCGGTCTCGGGGGCGAGGCCGGCGGCGCGGGCGAGCAGTTCGGCCCGCAGCGCGCGGGCCTCGCCGGCGCCCAGGAAGGCCAGTTCGTCCTTCTTGCCGGTGCCTATGACGTCGAGTTTGAGTTTGGCGACCCCCGCGACGCGGGCGAGGAGGGGCTGGGTGACGTCGATGGCCTGGATGCGTTCGAGGCGGATGTGGGCGGTGCGCCGGAACAACAGCCCGGTGCGGATGCGCAGCTCCGTGTCGGTCACCGCGTAGTGGGTGAACCACCAGGTCAGGAAGCCGTACAGGGCGGCGGCCGGGATCAGTACGGCGAGGCCGATCAGCAGGTGGGTCGTGGTCAGCCGGGTCAGTTGGCGCTGCGCCTGGTCGGGGTCGTGCACGGCCCACCCGACCAGCACGGCCACCGGCGCCCACGCCCGCCGCAGGGGCGTGACGGGGTGCAGCCGGCGCTCGGTGATTCCGTCTCCGGGTGACGTGGGGCCCGTGCCGGATTCCTCTGGGCCGGGTGTCGCGGGGCCTGTGCCGGCCTCTCCCGTCCCGGGTGACGTGGGGCCCGTGTCGGATTCCTCTGGGCCGGGTGTCGCGGGGTCCGTGTCGGATTCCTCCGGGTCGGGTGTCGCGGGGCCCGTGCCGGATTCCTTTCGGGCCCGCGCCGCCGGGCCCGCGTCGGCCGTTTCCGTCGTGGGTGCGGCGGGGCGCGGGTCGGAGTTTTCCGTCCGGAGGGAGGCGGGGTGCCGACCGGGTTCCTCCGGCCCCTGTGTGGCGGGGCGTGGACTGGGGGCGTCCGTCTCGGACGGCGCCGCCGGGCCCGCGCCGGCCGTTTCCGGTGCGGGTGTCGCGGGGCGGCTGCGGGAGTCTTCCGTCCCCGGTGTCACCGGGCCCGTCTCCTCCTCCCCGGGCGTCGTCACAGCCCCGCCGATCGGGCCTCGCCCAGCTCGGTGAGCCGGTCGCGGAGCCGTTCCGCCTCGGCCGGGTCGAGGCCCGGGATGGTCGCGTCGGTCGCGGCGGCCGCCGTGTGCAACTGGACGCTGGCCAGGCCGAAGTGCCGCTCGACCGGCCCGGACGTCACCTCGACCAGCTGCATGCGCCCGTACGGGACGACGGTCTCCTCCCGCCACAGCACACCCCGGCTGATCAGCAGGTCGTCGGCGCGCTCGGCGTACCGCCAGGAACGCCAGTTGCGCTCCAGCATCACCCAGCCCCACACCGCGAGGGCCGACGGCAGCAGCGCGAGGAACGCCCAGGCCGGCCCCAGGAACAGGCCGGGCAGCAGGCCCGCGGCGACGGTGAGCAGCCCCAGCCACACCACCAGCAGCAGGCGTCGCATCCGCAGCAGTCCCGGCGGCAGGCCGGTCCACACCGGCTCCTCACGCGCGGCTTCCGTCGCTCCCGCCGTGCCCGTGTCGTCAGGGCTCCCCGTCTCCATGGGGCCAGCGTACGTAGGGGAGACTGGGTGCATGACTCCTACGACGGAGACCACGGTCGGCATCGGCGGCGCCGCGGAGAGCACCGACATGGTGCTCAACATCGGGCCCCAGCACCCGTCCACGCACGGAGTGCTGCGGCTGCGGCTCGTCCTGGACGGCGAACGCATCGTCCGCGCGGAGCCCGTGATCGGCTACATGCACCGCGGCGCGGAGAAGCTGTTCGAGGCCCGTGACTACCGTCAGATCATCGTGCTCGCCAACCGCCACGACTGGCTGTCGGCGTTCTCCAACGAGCTGGGCGTGGTCCTCGCCGTGGAGCGCATGCTCGGCATGGAGGTCCCCACGCGCGCGGTGTGGACGCGTACGCTGCTCGCCGAGCTGAACCGGGTGCTCAACCACCTGATGTTCCTCGGCTCGTACCCGCTGGAGCTGGGCGGCATCACCCCCGTCTTCTACGCCTTCCGGGAGCGCGAGGTCCTCCAGAACGTCATGGAGGAGGTCTCCGGCGGGCGCATGCACTACATGTTCAACCGCGTCGGCGGCCTGAAGGAGGACCTGCCCGCCGGATGGGCCGCACGCGCGCGTGGTGCCGTCGCCGCCGTTCGCTCGCGCATGGACGTCTTCGACGACCTGGTGCTCGGCAACGAGATCTTCCGGGGGCGCACGCGCGGGGTGGGCGCCCTGAGCCCGGAGGCCGTGCACGCGTACGGCGTCAGCGGGCCCATCGCCCGCGCCTCCGGCGTCGACTTCGACCTGCGCCGCGACGAGCCGTACCTGGCCTACGGCGAGCTCCAGGACACCCTGAAGGTCGTCACCCGCGCGGAGGGCGACTGCCTGGCCCGCTTCGAGTGCCTCCTGGAGCAGACGCACAACGCCCTCGACCTCGCCGACGCCTGCCTGGACCGCCTGGCCGAGCTGGCGCCCGGGCCGGTCAACCAGCGGCTCCCGAAGGTGCTCAAGGCGCCCGAGGGCCACACGTACGCCTGGACCGAGAACCCGCTCGGCATCAACGGCTACTACCTCGTCAGCAAGGGCGAGAAGACCCCGTACCGGCTGAAGCTGCGCTCGGCCTCGTACAACAACATCCAGGCGCTCGCCGAGCTGCTGCCCGGGACGCTGGTCGCCGACATGGTGGCGATCCTCGGGTCACTGTTCTTCGTGGTCGGGGACATCGACAAGTAGGGCCTCGGCGTCGACGGGCCCGACCGGCTGGAGCAGCCACCGGAAGTCGCCGAGCCCGCCCGCCGCGGTCAGCTCGGCGCCCTCGGAGGCGCCCGCCAGCGCGCGGACGTACGCCGCCGGGTCGGTGGAGGCCAGCGCGAGCGGGGGGCGTACGCCTGTGATGCCGAGGGCGCGCAGGACCTCCCGCTGGGGGCGCGACAGCGCGTCGGGGAGCGTGCGCTCCGGAGTGCGCTTCCCGGCGGCCTCGCACGCGTCAGTGCGTCTCACGGCGGCCTCGCACGCGTCAGTGCGTTTCACGGCGGCCGCACACGCGTCCAGTGCCACGTGCGCGGTGATGTCGCAGGACCCGTCCGGCACGGGCGGCGTCTCCCTCCCCTCGCGGAAGCCCGTCAGCGTCCCGAACGGCGGGCGGGTGGCCGTGGTGTGCGCGTAGTCGGCGGCCACGGCGAGCCCGGCGTCCAGGGCCGCGACGGCCCGGGCCCAGGCGGCGTCCCGGGGGAGCCCGATCTCCGCCCGCAGTCCCTCCTCGCCGGTCAGCGGCCACCACCGGGCCAGCCACCGCGCCTCCGCCCCGGCCACCGGCTCCCCGAGCCGCTCGGTCCCGTCGCCCCGGACCAGCACCCGCCGGGCCACTCCGGCGGAGTCCACCTCCGCGACGTCCACCGGCACGTTGTCCAGCCACTCGTTGGCGAACAGCAGCCCCGTCGTCCCGCGCGGCGGCTCGGTGAGCCACTCGATCCGGTGGTCCAGCCCGTCCGGGCGGTCGGCGATCTCGACGGCGTACGCGCGCGTGCGGGCGGCCACGTCGGCGGGCAGCGCGGCCAGCACCCCGGTGACCAGCTCGCCGCGGCCGGCCGCCATGTCCACGAAGTCCAGCGGCGCGGGCCGCCCCAGCGCCTCGTCGACCCGGCACAGCAGCCGCGCCACCGCACCGGCGAACAGCGGCGACGCGTGCACGGACGTCCGGAAGTGCCCGGCCGGTCCGCCGGGCGCGACGCGGTAGAAACCGGCCGGTCCGTAGAGGGCGTCCTGCGCGGCCTCTCGCCAGCCTCGCCAGTCCTGCCCGTCCTCATGCGCCCCGCAGGCCTCTTCGGGCCCACCTGTCCCAGCTGTCACAGACCCAGGCTAGGGGTACAGAGGAACGGAGCCTCCACCTTGCGGAGTATGCGTGGAGGCTGCGGATCGGCCCTCCGGTTGACCCCTGCACCTATCCCGCTTCCCTACGCTGGGTTACGTGCAGCGCCTCTACGACTTCATCCGCAGACACCCGACCGGGGTCGACAGTTTCTGGGCCCTCGTCCTGCTCGGTATTTCCCTGGTGTCCCTGACCGCCCCGCAGCCGCGGGGCGCGGGCACGGACACCACGGCGCTGCTCGTCGTCTTCTCCGTCCCGCTGTGCCTGGTGATCGCGCTGCGGCAGCGGATGCCGGAGAAGATGCTGATGCTCGCCCTCGCCCTCGGCGTGGGGCAACTGGTGCTGGACGTCTCCACGCTCCCGGCCGACTTCGCCTTCCTGGTGATCGTCTACACCGTCGCCGCGACCGGAGCCCGCTGGGCCTCCCGGACCGCGCTCGCCGTGGGCCTGTGCGCGGCCCCCGTCGCCCAGCTGCGCTGGGCCGACGGGGAGCTGAGCATAGGGGCCAACATCGCCATAATGGTCTTCCAGACGGTGCCTTTCGCCCTCGCCTGGGTGCTCGGCGACTCCATCCGCACCCGCCGTGCCTACTTCGCGCAGCTGGAGGAGCGGGCCGCCCGGCTGGAGAAGGAGCGCGAGGCGCAGTCCAAGGTCGCGGTCGCCGCCGAACGCGCCCGGATCGCGCGCGAGCTGCACGACGTCGTCGCGCACAACGTCTCCGTGATGGTGGTCCAGGCCGACGGCGCCGCCTACGTCATGGACGCCGCCCCCGACCAGGCGAAGAAGGCTCTGGAGACCATCTCCTCCACCGGCCGCCAGGCCCTCGCCGAGATGCGCCGCCTGCTCGGCGTGCTGCGCACCGGCGAGCACGAGGAGGCCGGCGAGTACGTGCCGCAGCCCGACGTCCAGCAGATCGAGGACCTCGTGGAGCAGTGCCGCAGCTCCGGCCTGCCCGTCGACTTCAAGGTCGAGGGCACCCCGCGCGAGCTGCCCAGCGGTGTCGAGCTCACCGCGTACCGCATCGTGCAGGAGGCGCTGACCAACACCCGCAAGCACGGTGGCCCCAACGCGGGCGCGAGCGTGCGGCTGGTCTACTTCGACGACGGCCTCGGTCTGCTCGTCGAGGACGACGGCAAGGGCGCCCCGCACGAGTTGTACGAGGAGGGCGGCTTCGACGGCCAGGGCCACGGCATGATCGGCATGCGGGAACGGGTCGGCATGGTGGGCGGCACCCTGGACGCGGGCCCGCGTCCGGGCGGAGGATTCCGCATCAGCGCGCTGCTGCCCCTGAAACCCGCACACTGAACCACCGCGCCCTTACGCGCGTACCGCGTTGACACCTGTAAGACCGCAAGCCCCGCATGGAAGAGGCCTCGATGACGATCCGCGTAATGCTCGTCGACGACCAGGTGCTGCTGCGCACCGGGTTCCGGATGGTGCTCGCCGCGCAGCCGGACATGGAGGTCGTCGCGGAGGCGGGCGACGGCGTCGAGGCCCTCCAGGTGCTGCGTTCGACCGCCGTGGACGTCGTGCTGATGGACGTCCGCATGCCCAAGCTCGACGGCGTCGAGACCACCAGCCGGATCTGCGTGGACCCGGCGGCGCCGAAGGTGCTGATCCTGACCACCTTCGACCTCGACGAGTACGCCTTCTCGGCGCTGAAGGCGGGCGCCTCCGGCTTCATGCTCAAGGACGTGCCGCCGGGCGAACTGCTCGCCGCGATCCGTTCCGTGCACAGCGGAGACGCGGTGGTCGCGCCGTCGACCACCCGCCGGCTCCTGGACCGCTTCGCGCCGATGCTGCCGGCCACCGGCCAGGAGCCCCGGCACAAGGAGCTCCAGCGGCTCACCGAGCGGGAGCGCGAGGTGATGGTGCTGGTCGCGCAGGGCCTGTCCAACGGGGAGATCGCGGCCCGGCTGGTGCTGTCCGAGGCGACGGTGAAGACCCACGTGGGCCGCATCCTGACCAAGCTGGACCTGCGCGACCGGGTGCAGGTGGTGGTCCTCGCGTACGAGACGGGGCTGGTGCGGGCGGGCGGCGGGCAGGGCTGACGGGCGTGCGGGGCCGGTCGGGCCCCGATCGGACCGCCCGCCCCGTGATCAGCGGAGTATGCCCTCCAGGAAGTCGCTGCCCAGCCGCGCCACCACCGTCACGTCCAGCTGGTGCAGCACGTACCGGCCGCGGCGGCGGGTGGTGATCAGCCCCGCCTTCTTCAGCACCCCCAGGTGCCGGGATATCTCCGGTGCCGTCATGCCGTGCGCCTGCGCCAGCTCGCTCGTGGTGTAGGCGCTGCGGGCCAGGTGGCGGCAGATCCGCATCCGGACCGGGTGGGACAGTGCGGTCATCCGCAGGGTGAGCTGCTCGACCGACGGCGGTGAGGCCAGCTCCGGGGAGGCGACCGGGTAGTGCAGCACCGGCTGCCAGTCGTGCCGGTGCAGGACCATCAGGTGCGGCCAGCCCAGGCTGGTCGGGACGAGCAGGAGGCCGCCGCTCCCGGTCGCCGAGCGGCCGTCGCCCAGCTTGTCGACCGTGATCCGCGCGGCGCCCTCGTCCAGGGAGACGGCCGGGGACACGGCGGCCAGTGCCTCGGCCAGGCCCTTGCGGCGCAGCAGCTCCGTCTTGTGCCGGGCGTCGGCCGCGAGCTGGTGGCGCAGCCGGGACCAGGCCTCCGCGAAGAACGCCTCGTCGCAGTCCTGCGCGAACTGCCGCAGCCACCCGCGGATGCGCGGCGGGTCGGCCAGCAGCCGCTCGCTGAACCGCAGCTGCTGCGGCCCCCGCGCGGCGGCCAGGTCCAGCGCGCGGCGGCGCGCCTCGGGGTCGGCGAGCGCCGAGACGCCACCGGTGCTGTACGGCAGCGCGCAGGTGAACTCCAGGGCCGCGTCCACGAACTGCTCGTCGGACAGCTTGTCGAGCAGGTCCAGGTCCTCGGCGAGGGTGGCGCCGGGCAGCGTGCCCCCGCCCGGCACGCCGGCGAAGGGCATGAACAGGTCCGAGAACGTCGTCCGCCACAGGAAGTCGGCCTCGCACATCCGGTCGGCCAGATGCGAGTCGAGCCGCGCGGTCACGCCCGTCGCCCAGCCCTGCAGTCCCGGGTGGTGCCCCGGCTCGGACAGGGCGTGCAGCGCCATGCCCAGCTCGGCCAGGGGCGAGGGCACGACGGCGATCCTCTCCGGCCGCAGCCCCGTGATGTCGATGCGCACGCTCATGCCCTCATGGTGCACCCCGCCACTGACAACGCCGCCGCCGATTGACCGCCGCCGTCAATCGACGGGACCGCGGCTCGCCGCGGGCGCAGTCTGGAGCCACGGGGCAGCCGCGGAGCCCGACTTCCACTCCCACGTCCCCTGGAGAAGGCGATCCGTCATGAGCATCACGCAGCAGTACCTCCTCGACACCTACCGCGCCCGGCAGCTCGGCGAGCCCGCGCCGCCGGCACCCGGCACCCTGGACCGGCAGGTCGTGCGCGAGTGGCGCGACCACCGCCGGTTCCGGGCCGTGCTCACCGGCCGCCCCGCGCACGGCCGCCTGCGGCGCGCCCTGCGCCGGTGGTGGGCCCTGCGGCCGCGCGCCCTGGGCTGAGCCCGGGACCCCGGTGACCCCGGCGCCCCGCGCACGGTCGGTCAGAGCTTCAGCCTGGCCGCGAAGTCGGCGACCGCCGCCTTCACGTCGTCGGACGTCCACTCCAGGCCCGCCGACTCCACCCCGATCTCGGTGAAGGCGATCCCCGGACCACGGCTGTCCCAGGGCAGGGAGAAGAGCATCGTCCCGGTCTCCTCGCCCTGCCGCAGCGCGGCCTCGCCCGCGTCGTCGGCGTCGCAGGGCAGCCAGACCTGGAACTCGTGGGTGTGCGGCACCTCCGGGTGCACCCGCGCCCACGGGAACCCGGCCGCCGCGAAGCCCTCGCGCAGCTCGGCGGCCACCACGCGCGCGTGGGCCACGTACTCGGGCAGCCGGGGCAGCTCGCGCTCCAGCCCCGCGAGCGCGGACAGCACCGTGGGGAACTGCTGGAACAGCAGGCCGCCGTACCGGTGCCGCCAGGCCTTCGCCTCCTCGACCAGTGTCCGGGGACCGGCCAGGGCGGCACCGCCGTAGCCCTTGAGGGACTTGTAGTACGAGACGTACACGCTGTCCGCCAGGGCGGCGATCTCGGTGAGCGGGCGGCCGAAGTGGACGGTGCACTCCCACAGGCGGGCCCCGTCGAGGTGGACGACCGCGTCGCGCTCCCGCGCGGCGGCGACGACCTCGGTCAGCTCCTCCCAGGTGGGCAGCAGGAAGCCGGCGTCCCGGAGCGGCAGTTCCAGCATCAGCGCGCCGAACGGTTCGTCGAAGCCGCGTACCTCGTCGGCGGTCGGCTGCCTGGGCTCGTCCGTCAGCCGTACCGGGCGCAGTCCGCCGACCCGGCTGAAGGCGTCGCGCTCGTGCACCTCGGGGTGGCCCAGCCCGTGCAGCGCGACGGCCGGATTGCCGGTGCGGCCCGCCCAGCAGCGCAGGGCCACCTGCTGGGCCATGGTGCCGGTCGGGAAGAAGGCGGCGGCCTCGGTGCCGAGCAGGGCGGCGGTCTTCTCCTCCAGCGCCGCCACGATGCCGTTGCCGTACATGTCGGAGGGCTCGTCGAGGTCGTACAGCTCGTCGGCGTCGTCCAGCAGCGCCATGCGCTCCCGCAGGGACGTGATGAATCCAGGGCGCGCCAGCAGGCGCTGTGCGTCGCGGTGGACGGCCACGCGTCGTGCACGAAGCCGCCGGTACCGTTCCTCGGTCGTTTCAGCTTGCTCTGCCGTATCGCTCATGCCGGGATCATGCCGCGCGGGCCGCGGACGGGGCACCCTGGTTTCGCCGCGGCCCGGCACGCACCGCGGCGTGTGTCCGGCCGCCGTGCGGAAACCCACAGCCTGTGGACGACCGGACGTGCCCCGAACCAATCGCGTTAACATGACGAGAAATCGTCCGGTACCCCGAGCGGACTGGAACGGGAAGGCCGCCGTCGCGTGAACACAACCCCACAGCCAGACCCCAAGGACCGCCCCGCGCGGCTCACCGTAGGCGTCGTCGGCGCCGGACGCGTGGGCCCCGCGCTGGCCGCGTCGCTCCAGCTCGCCGGGCACCGCCCGGTGGCCGTCTCCGGGGTCTCCGACGCCTCCAGACGCCGCGCCGGGGCACTCCTGCCCGACGTGCCGCTCGTCCCGCCCGCCGAAGTACTCCAGCGCGCCGAACTGGTCCTGCTGACCGTGCCCGACGACGCCCTGCCGGGGCTGGTCACCGGGCTCGCCGAGACGGGGGCGGTGCGGCCGGGACAACTGCTCGTGCACACCTCCGGGCGGTACGGCGCGAGGGTCCTGGACCCCGCCCTGCGTGCCGGCGCCCTGCCCCTCGCCCTGCACCCGGCGATGACCTTCACCGGCACCCCCGTGGACGTCCAGCGCCTGGCCGGCTGCTCCTTCGGCGTCACCGCGCCCGAGGAGCTGCGGCTGGCCGCCGAGGCGCTGGTCATCGAGATGGGAGGCGAGCCCGAGTGGATCGCCGAGGAGCGGCGCCCGCTGTACCACGCCGCGCTCGCACTCGGCGCCAACCACCTGGTCACCCTGGTCGCCCAGTCCATGGAGCTGCTGCGCACGGCCGGCGTCGCGTCCCCCGACCGGATGCTCGGCCCGCTGCTGGGCGCCGCCCTCGACAACGCCCTGCGCTCCGGCGACGCGGCCCTCACCGGACCCGTCGCGCGCGGGGACGCGGGCACGGTCGCCGCGCACATCGAGGAGCTGCGCGCACACGCACCGCAGGCGGTCGCCGGCTACGTGGCGATGGCCCGCGCGACCGCCGACCGGGCCCTGGACCACGGCCTGCTGAGGGCGGAACTCGCCGAGGACCTCCTCGGGGTACTCGCCGACGGGACCGGAACGGCAACCGCAACCGCGACCACGGCCGACGGACCCGACGGACCCGACGGACCCGACGGGCCGGACGGGCCCGGCGGCGCGACGCGAGCCCTCGCCCCCACCGACGACGACCCCACGGACCCGGAAGACACCACCGGCACCGAAAGCGGCACGACGGGCACCGACAACCCCACCGGAACCGAAGACCCCACGGGCACCGGCGACACCGGCGGCACAGACGGCACCGACGGCACCGAGGGAGACGCCCGATGACCACCACCACCCCGCCGCCCGTCCTGCTGCGCACGGCCGACGAACTCCACGCGCGCGTGCGGCACGGCCGCCGGGCCGTCGTGATGACCATGGGCGCCCTGCACGAGGGCCACGCCACGCTGATCCGCACGGCCCGCGACCTGGCCGGCCCGGACGGCGAGGTCGTCGCCACCGTCTTCGTCAACCCGCTCCAGTTCGGCGCCGGCGAGGACCTCGACCGCTACCCGCGCACCCTGGACGCCGACCTGAGGATCGCCGGGCAGGCGGGCGCGGACGCCGTCTTCGCCCCCTCCGTCGACGAGGTCTACCCGGGCGGCGAACCCCAGGTGCGCGTCACCGCCGGCCCGATGGGCGAACGCCTGGAGGGCGCCTCCCGCCCCGGCCACTTCGACGGCATGCTGACCGTCGTCGCCAAACTGCTCCACCTGACCCGCCCGGACCTCGCCCTCTACGGCCAGAAGGACGCCCAGCAGCTCGCCCTGATCCGCCGCATGGTCCGCGACCTGAACTTCGGCGTGGACATCGTCGGCGTCCCCACCGTGCGCGAGGACGACGGCCTGGCCCTCTCCAGCCGCAACCGCTACCTCTCGCCCCAGGAGCGCCGCACCGCCCTCGCCCTCTCCCAGGCGCTGTTCGCCGGCCTCGACCGGCACGCCGCCCAGGAGGCGCTGCGCGCGCGGGCCCGCGAGGTGCCCGCCACGCACGCGCGTGCCGAGGCGCTGAGCGCCCTGGGCGAGTCCCGCGCGGCGGCCGACGCCCACGCCGTCTCGAACGCGTCCCCGGGCACCCCGGGAGCCGTACGCGCCGCCGCCCGCCTGGTGCTCGACGACGCCGCCCGCCTCGACCCGCCGCTGGAGCTGGACTACCTCGCCCTGGTCGACCCGTCCGACTTCACCGAGATCGGCGACGACCACACCGGTGACGCCGTCCTCGCCGTCGCCGCCCGGGTCGGCGCGACCCGGCTGATCGACAACGCACCCCTCACCTTCGGAGCCGCCTCGTGACCAGCACAGGCATACGACTGCACGCCCCCGCGCCCGGCTGGGCCATCGCCGCGGACGTGGTGGTCGTCGGCTCCGGAGTCGCCGGCCTCACCGCGGCCCTGCGCTGCGAGGCGGCGGGCCTGCGGACGGTCGTCGTCACCAAGGCCCGCCTCGACGACGGCTCCACTCGCTGGGCCCAGGGCGGCATCGCCGCGGCCCTGGGGGAGGGCGACACCCCCGAACAGCACCTGGACGACACCCTGGTCGCGGGCGCGGGCCTGTGCGACCAGGAGGCGGTCCGCACCCTGGTCACCGAGGGGCCGGACGCCGTACGCCGCCTCATCGCGACCGGCGCGCACTTCGACGAGTCCACCGAGGGCGGCCTGGCCCTCACCCGCGAGGGCGGCCACCACCGCCGCCGCATCGCTCACGCGGGCGGCGACGCCACGGGCGCGGAGATCTCCCGCGCGCTGGTCGAGGCGGTCCGCGCGCACGGCATCCGCACCGTCGAGAACGCCCTCGTCCTGGACCTCCTCACGGACGCCGACGGCCGCACGGCCGGCGTCACCCTGCACGTCATGGGCGAGGGCCAGCACGACGGCGTCGGAGCCGTCCACGCCCCCGCCGTGGTCCTCGCCACCGGCGGCATGGGCCAGGTCTTCTCGGCCACGACGAACCCCGCCGTCTCCACGGGCGACGGCGTGGCACTCGCCCTCCGCGCGGGCGCCGAGGTCAGCGACCTGGAGTTCGTCCAGTTCCACCCCACGGTCCTCTTCCTGGGACCGGACGCCGAGGGCCAGCAGCCCCTGGTCTCGGAGGCGGTACGCGGCGAGGGCGCCCACCTGGTGGACGCCGACGGCGTGCGCTTCATGCGGGGACAGCACGAACTCGCGGAACTCGCCCCCCGGGACATCGTCGCCAAGGGCATCACGCGCCGCATGCAGCAGCAGAACGCCGAGCACATGTACCTGGACGCCCGCCACTTCGGCGCCGAGATGTGGGAGAAGCGCTTCCCCACGATCCTCGCCGCCTGCCGCGCACACGGCATCGACCCGGTCACCGAGCCGATCCCGGTCGCCCCGGCCGCCCACTACGCCTCCGGCGGCGTCCGCACCGACGCCTCGGGCCGCACCACGGTCCCCGGCCTGTACGCGTGCGGCGAGGTGGCCTGCACGGGCGTGCACGGAGCCAACCGCCTGGCCTCCAACTCGCTCCTCGAAGGACTGGTCTACGCGGAGCGCATCGCCGCCGACATAGCGACGGCCCACGCGGAAGGCACCCTGCACGCGCGCGTACCGGCCGCCCTGCCGCACCGCGAACAGCCCGAGCACCCCCTCCTCCCGCCCGAGTCCCGCCTCGCCGTCCAGCGGATCATGACCGAGGGCGCCGGCGTGCTGCGCTCGGCGGAATCGCTCACCCGCGCGGCGGACCGGCTCCACCACCTCCACACCGAGGCCCGCGAGGCCCTGCACGAGCACGGCAAGACGTCCGAACCGGGTGTGGACACGTGGGAGGCCACCAACCTCCTGTGCGTGGCCCGCGTTCTGGTGGCGGCGGCGGCCCGGCGCGAGGAGACCCGCGGCTGCCACTGGCGCGAGGACCGGGCCGACCGCGACGACACGACGTGGCGCCGGCACATCGTCGTACGCCTGAACCCGGACCGCACCCTCGCCGTGCACACCACGGACACGCCAGAATTCCCCCCGACGAATCCCTCTCCCCAGCCGACGCAGCGTCCCCAGGAGCAGTGACAGCAGTGAACACCCCCGACCTTCCCCTCGCCTCCGGCGGAGGCTGCGGCGACGGCTGCGCCTGCGGCGCGGACACCGACGAAGACACCTACATGGAGTGCGGCCTCGACCCGGCCCTGGCGGCACTCCTCCTGGACTCCGGCCTCGACCCCGTCGAGATCGAGGACCTGGCGAACCTGGCGATCCAGGAGGACCTGGCGGGCGGCGTGGACGTCACGACGGTCGCGACCATCCCCGAGGACGCCGTGGCGACCGCCGACTTCACGGCCCGCGAGCCCGGCGTCGTGGCGGGCCTCAGGGTCGCCGAGGCGGTCCTCTCGGTCGTCTGCACGGACGAGTTCGAGGTGGAACGCCACGTGGAGGACGGCGACCGCGTCGCCGAAGGCGACAAGCTCCTCTCCGTCACCACCCGCACCCGCGACATCCTCACCGCCGAGCGCAGCGCGCTGAACCTCATGTGCCGCCTGTCCGGCATCGCGACCGCCACGCGCGCGTGGGCGGACGTCCTGGACGACACGAAGGCGAAGGTCCGCGACACCCGCAAGACGACTCCCGGCCTGCGCAGCCTGGAGAAGTTCGCGGTCCGCTGCGGAGGCGGCGTCAACCACCGCATGTCCCTCTCGGACGCGGCCCTGGTCAAGGACAACCACGTGATCGCGGCCGGCGGTGTGGCAGCGGCCTTCGAAGCCGTCCGCGAACGCTTCCCGGACGTCCCCATCGAGGTCGAGGTCGACACCCTGCACCAGCTCCGCGAGGTCCTCGACGCGGGCGCCGACCTGATCCTCCTGGACAACTTCACCCCGTCCGAGTGCGAGGAGGCGGTCGCCCTGGTCGGCGGCCGGGCCGCCCTGGAGGCGTCGGGCCGCCTGACCCTCGACAACGCCAAGGCGTACGCGACCACGGGCGTCGACTACCTGGCCGTGGGAGCCCTCACCCACAGCTCCCGCATCCTGGACATCGGCCTGGACCTGCGAGCGGCGGAGTAGAAGCCATGCTGCTGACGATCGACGTAGGCAACACGCACACCGTCCTGGGCCTCTTCGACGGCGAGGACATCGTCGAGCACTGGCGCATCTCCACGGACTCGCGCCGCACGGCCGACGAGCTGGCGGTCCTCCTCCAGGGCCTGATGGGCATGCACCCGCTTCTCGGCGACGAACTGGGCGACGGCATCGACGGCATCGCCATCTGCGCGACGGTCCCCTCGGTCCTGCACGAACTCCGCGAGGTGACGCGCCGCTACTACGGCGACGTCCCCGCCGTCCTCGTCGAACCGGGCGTCAAGACGGGCGTGCCCATCCTCACCGACCACCCCAAGGAGGTCGGCGCCGACCGCATCATCAACGCGGTGGCGGCCGTCGAGCTCTACGGAGGCCCGGCGATCGTCGTGGACTTCGGCACGGCGACGACCTTCGACGCGGTCAGCGCGCGTGGGGAGTACGTCGGCGGGGTCATCGCCCCCGGCATCGAGATCTCGGTCGAGGCACTCGGCGTCAAGGGTGCCCAGCTCCGCAAGATCGAGGTGGCGCGTCCCCGCAGCGTGATCGGCAAGAACACGGTCGAGGCGATGCAGTCCGGGATCGTCTACGGCTTCGCCGGCCAGGTCGACGGCGTCGTCAACCGCATGGCCCGCGAGCTGGCCGACGACCCCGACGACGTCACGGTCATCGCGACGGGCGGTCTGGCGCCGATGGTGCTGGGCGAGTCCTCGGTCATCGACGAACACGAGCCGTGGCTGACCCTGATGGGACTCCGCCTGGTGTACGAGCGGAACGTGTCCCGCCTGTAGCGGGTGACCCGGGGTGCGTGCGGGTGGGCTCCGCGCCCGGCGTCCACAGGTCACCGGCGTGGGGTGGGCGTCGGGGGTGGGTCGCGCGGCCCGGCGCTGACGGGGTGCCGCCTGCGCCCACCCGTGCCGCCCCAGCGGCACGACTGCCCGCAGCTGGGCGGGATGGCGTGGCACCCGCGCACCCGCGCACCCGCGCGGACGGTTGGCCGCGTACGGCGGGAAGGGGACGTGTCGGGGGGTGTCCGCCCGCAGCGGTTGGCGCGTCCGCGCCGTTCACCCCAGTAGCCGACCGATTCCGCGCCGTTCCGAGGACGGACACCCCCCGGCGCGGCCCCGACCCACAGACCACACACCGCGCGCTACCCGCACCCCCACCAACCAGGCACCCCGCACCACCGCCGGAGGCCTACGCAACCGAGTGGCCCCCACGCCACACCCCACCCCCTATGCCGAGTTTGTCTGATTAGCGCGTATCGTCACCGCATGCCCACGCCCTACGGACCCCGCGGCGGCATGGCGTTCGGTGCTCAGGAGCTGCGTGTGCTCCGGCGCGCCCTCGCCCTCGCCCTCAAGCCCAGCCACGTCTCGGCACAGGAGGCGCAGGACTGCCTCCACCTCGCAGAGTCGCTCGACGAGGCGATGCGGGAGAGCGCCAGGCTGCGCGCCTTCCTGGTGGCCGACCTCGCCCGGTACCGCGCCGCCCTCCCCGGCACCGCCACCGGCTACCTCGCGCTCCTGGAAGAGGCCCTGGCCGCCGGACACCGCCCGGACGCGGACGACCTGGCCGCCCTCGGCGCCCTGCGCGGCAACCCGGCCGCAGCCGCCCTCCTGGCCCGCTGCGCGCCCCCGGCGCCCCCCGCCCCCAAGGTCACCCTCCCGGCCGCGCGCACGCGCACCGGCACCCGTCTCCTCCTCGCCCTCCCCGGCGGCCGGCAGTCCGACAAGAAGCCCGAGCAGGACCCGTCCCGGAAGCCCGCACAGCAGCCCACCCCGAAGCCGGCCACCCCCAAACGCCCCGTCCCCACCCCGGGCGAGGTGTTCCCCCGCCGCAAGCCCGCCCCGCCCGAGCCGGAGTCCGAGTCCGCGTCCCGGCACCACCTCGCCGCCGGCTGAGACGGCCTGGCTACCCTGGATCCATGGACTACGTCTCCGCGCTCCTGCCCCCGGCCGTCATGGCCGTGTTCTTCATCGGCGTGATCAGGGTGATCGTGAAGACCCAGGGCGGCGCCAACAAGGCCAAGGAGGACGCGGCCGTCGACGCCGCCCTCGCGCGAGCGGAGGGCGCCCGCCAGCCGTCCGCCCACCCCGAGGCCTGACCGGCGGCGCCACCCGGATCGATCCGCCCCGGCACCACTCCGCCCCACGGGCGTACGACTCCCCGCACCCACCATGAGGAGTCGTACGCCCTTTTCGCGCCCGTTCGACACCGAACGCGCACGTACGGCACGTTCCGGCACGCCATCGCCGGGATCTCCCACTATCGTTCGAAGCGTGCCTCGCCCATTGGGAGAACTCGAAGACGCGGTCATGACGAGGGTGTGGAAGTGGAATCGCCCCGTGACCGTTCGAGAAGTCCTGGAAGATCTGCAACAGGAACGGTCCATCGCCTACACCACGGTGATGACCGTTTTGGACAATCTCCATCAGAAGGGCTGGGTGCGCCGCGAAGCGGAAGGCCGGGCCTATCGATATGAGGCGGTCTCCACCCGCGCCGCCTACGCCGCCGCGCTGATGAACGACGCATGGTCCCAGAGCGACAACCCGGCCGCCGCCCTCATCGCCTTCTTCGGCATGATGAGCGAGGAACAGCGCCAGGCACTGAGAGACGCCATCCGCATCGTGCAGGGTCCGGATACCCCGCCCGATACCCGACCGGATACTCCCGCTCCCAACCCCGGTTCGGTACCGGACGCCGGCGAGCGATAGCGTCCCCACATGCCAAAAGCCATCACCGTCCGGCGGGCCCGCACCAGCGATGTCCCGGACGTGCGCCGGCTCCTCGACGCGTACGTTCGTGACCGCATCCTGCTCGACAAAGCGATGGTGACGCTTTACGAGAGCATCCAGGAGTTCTGGGTCGCGGAACGGGACGACAACGCCGAGGTGGTCGGCTGCGGCGCCCTGCATGTCATGTGGGAAGACCTCGCGGAAGTGCGGACTCTCGCGGTGAAGCCCGGCCTGAAGGGCTTCGGCGTCGGACACCGGTTGCTGGAGAAGTTGCTGGACACGGCGCGCTGGCTCGGTGTTCGCCGCGTTTTCTGCCTGACCTTCGAAGTGGACTTCTTCGGCAAGCACGGCTTCGTCGAGATCGGGGAGACGCCCGTCGACACGGATGTCTACGCGGAGCTGCTGCGTTCCTATGACGAGGGCGTTGCGGAGTTCCTGGGTCTCGAACGAGTGAAACCGAACACCCTGGGCAACAGCCGGATGCTTCTGCATCTGTGATCGCCGGGCACCGACAGGCTGTCACGGGCTTCGACGGGCTTCGACAGGCATCCTTCGCCAGGTTTATTCCACCGCTGCACCGTGCGCGGGTTCCCTATGTCCGAAACGCGCATCTTTCCGTCCCGGAGGCGGGCAACCGGTCTCCGCCGGGGGTTTGTGTTTTCCCGGCAAAAGCGGTTTGCTTTCCGACGTACTGCAGTACTGCATATAACAAGGGACGGCGATACGGCGGACGCCGGCGGACGTCCGGTCCCTCAAGTTATCGATGAAAGGAAATCCGGTGGCACAGAAGGTTCAGGTCCTTCTTGTCGACGACCTCGACGGTGGCGAGGCAGACGAGACCGTGACGTTCGCGCTGGACGGCAAGACGTACGAGATCGATCTCACCACCTCCAACGCGGACAAGCTCCGCGGTCTTCTCGAGCCTTACGTGAAGGGCGGGCGTCGCACCGGGGGCCGTGCTTCCGGCGGGCGCGGCAAGGCGCGTGCCTCTTCGGGCGGCAGCCAGGACACCGCGGCGATCCGCGCCTGGGCGAAGGAGAACGGCTACGAGGTCAACGACCGCGGCCGTGTCCCCGCGATCATCCGCGAGGCGTACGAGAAGGCCAACGGCTGATCACCCGGCCGCGCCACACGTCACGGGCTCAGCGCCCGGGGCGGCGAGAGGCGGACCCGGTGGCATTCCGTCGCCAGGGTGTGCACCAGCCGGGCGAGATCGGGGGCGGACCCGACGCCGCCCACGGCCGACAGTGTCGGCAGCGAGGCCTCGACCTCGCACCCCTGCTCCGGGGGCCGCAGCCAGACGGCGGCCCCTCGCCGGAGCCGACCGTCGCGGTCCGGGGGACGCGGCGGCGGGAGCACCGAGCCGGAAGCAGGGGCCGGGGCAGGGGACACGCGGTCCAGGAGGCTGCCCGGACCGCCGGTGCCGCCCTGACCGCCCGCGCCGCCCTGACCGCCCGCGCCGCCCTCCCCGATACAGTCGGCCATCGGCCCCGGCGGCGCGTCGACCAGGCCACCCGCTCCGACCGCCGTCAGGTCCAGCGGCAGGGACCCCCACTCCAGCCACTCCAGCAGCCCGGGCAGCTCGTCCGCGCCGCCCGCGGCCACGAGCAGCAGCATCCGCTCACCCCGCAGGGCCACCGGGAACCCGGGCCGCCGCGGGCCGGTGCCACGGCGTCCGAGCCGTTCCAGCGCCGCGTGACCGGCCTTTGCCGGGACGTCCAGGACGTCGAAGCGGACTCCCGTACGCAGCCGGAGCGGCGCCCCGGGGGCCGTCGGCCAGCCGAGCACGCTCTCGTACCACCACCGCACCCGTTCCCAGGAGCCGGCCGCTTCGACCGGCCGGCGGGGAACGGGCACGCCGGGGGCGGCGACGGACGCATCGCGGACTGCCGGTACCGGAACCGGGGGCGGGACGCCAACCATGCCAAGTGCAACAGTCGAAAGAACCCCCGAGTTACGCTGGGTGGCGAAACGGACGCACAGAGTGCTGGAAAGGGGGGCGTGCGGGGGTGCGGGGAGGCGCAAGGTTGTTCGCCCATAGCGGAGGGAACCGGTGCGCGCGGCATGGAGTGTCAGTCCCAGCGGGTAAGACATCCCTAGTGGGAGGGGGCGACGAGCGGATCGGGCCGCCTCACGTTCGCCATCGGCGTAGTGGCGAGTGGGGTAAGTGCCTGGCCTGCGGGAACATCGTCTCGCACCATCGGGTTGTGGCAGATGTCGGCGTCTGGGGTCAGGAGGCCATCGACGGTGTCGGCAGTTGGAATGAGCGGTCCCCGCTTGCGGGACTAAGCTGCGGAAGGACAGGGAGGGGAAGTTCCCCTTACTGCCTGACCGCTCTGAGGAGCGATTAACGATGTTCGAGAGGTTCACCGACCGCGCGCGGCGGGTTGTCGTCCTGGCTCAGGAAGAAGCCCGGATGCTCAACCACAACTACATCGGCACCGAGCACATCCTCCTGGGCCTGATCCACGAGGGTGAGGGTGTCGCCGCCAAGGCCCTTGAGAGCCTCGGGATTTCGCTCGAGGCGGTCCGCCAGCAGGTGGAGGAGATCATCGGGCAGGGCCAGCAGGCCCCGTCGGGTCACATCCCCTTCACCCCCCGTGCCAAGAAGGTCCTGGAGCTGTCGCTCCGCGAGGCCCTCCAGCTGGGTCACAACTACATCGGCACGGAGCACATCCTGCTCGGCCTGATCCGTGAGGGCGAGGGCGTCGCCGCCCAGGTCCTGGTCAAGCTGGGCGCCGATCTGAACCGGGTGCGGCAGCAGGTGATCCAGCTGCTCTCCGGATACCAGGGCAAGGAGACCGCCACCGCCGGCGGTCCTGCGGAGGGCACGCCTTCCACGTCCCTGGTCCTCGACCAGTTCGGCCGGAACCTCACCCAGGCCGCTCGTGAGTCCAAGCTCGACCCGGTCATCGGGCGCGAGAAGGAGATCGAGCGGGTCATGCAGGTGCTGTCCCGCCGTACCAAGAACAACCCGGTGCTGATCGGTGAGCCCGGCGTCGGCAAGACCGCCGTCGTCGAGGGCCTCGCGCAGGCCATCGTCAAGGGCGAGGTGCCCGAGACCCTCAAGGACAAGCACCTCTACACCCTGGACCTCGGCGCGCTGGTCGCCGGCTCCCGCTACCGCGGTGACTTCGAGGAGCGCCTGAAGAAGGTGCTCAAGGAGATCCGCACCCGCGGCGACATCATCCTGTTCATCGACGAGCTGCACACGCTGGTCGGTGCGGGTGCCGCCGAGGGCGCCATCGACGCCGCGAGCATCCTCAAGCCGATGCTGGCCCGTGGTGAGCTGCAGACCATCGGTGCGACCACGCTGGACGAGTACCGCAAGCACCTGGAGAAGGACGCGGCCCTCGAGCGCCGCTTCCAGCCGATCCAGGTCGCGGAGCCGTCGCTGCCGCACACGATCGAGATCCTCAAGGGCCTGCGCGACCGGTACGAGGCGCACCACCGCGTCTCCATCACGGACGAGGCCCTGGTCCAGGCGGCCACGCTCGCCGACCGCTACATCTCGGACCGCTTCCTGCCGGACAAGGCGATCGACCTGATCGACGAGGCCGGCTCCCGGATGCGCATCCGCCGGATGACCGCGCCGCCGGACCTGCGCGAGTTCGACGAGAAGATCGCCGGCGTCCGCCGCGACAAGGAGTCCGCGATCGACTCGCAGGACTTCGAGAAGGCCGCCTCGCTGCGCGACAAGGAGAAGCAGCTCCTGGCCGCCAAGGCCAAGCGGGAGAAGGAGTGGAAGGCCGGCGACATGGACGTCGTCGCCGAGGTCGACGGCGAGCTGATCGCCGAGGTCCTCGCGACCGCCACCGGCATCCCGGTCTTCAAGCTCACGGAGGAGGAGTCGTCCCGCCTGCTGCGCATGGAGGACGAGCTCCACAAGCGGGTCATCGGCCAGGTCGACGCCGTCAAGGCGCTGTCCAAGGCGATCCGCCGTACCCGTGCCGGTCTGAAGGACCCGAAGCGTCCCGGTGGCTCGTTCATCTTCGCCGGCCCTTCCGGTGTCGGTAAGACCGAGCTGTCCAAGGCCCTCGCCGAGTTCCTCTTCGGTGACGAGGAGGCGCTGATCTCCCTCGACATGTCGGAGTTCAGCGAGAAGCACACGGTGTCGCGTCTCTTCGGTTCGCCCCCCGGCTACGTGGGCTACGAAGAGGGCGGCCAGCTGACCGAGAAGGTCCGCCGCAAGCCGTTCTCCGTCGTCCTCTTCGACGAGGTCGAGAAGGCCCACCCGGACATCTTCAACAGCCTTCTCCAGATCCTGGAGGACGGTCGCCTGACCGACTCCCAGGGCCGGGTCGTGGACTTCAAGAACACGGTCATCATCATGACGACCAACCTCGGCACCCGGGACATCTCCAAGGGCTTCAACCTCGGCTTCGCCGCCGCTGGTGACACGAAGAGCAACTACGAGCGCATGAAGAACAAGGTCCAGGACGAGCTCAAGCAGCACTTCCGGCCCGAGTTCCTCAACCGCGTCGACGACGTGGTCGTCTTCCCGCAGCTCAGCCAGGCGGACATCCTGCGGATCGTCGACCTGATGATCGACAAGGTCGACGAGCGCCTCAAGGACCGGGACATGGGCATCGAGCTGTCCCAGTCCGCCAAGGAGCTGCTCTCCAAGAGGGGCTACGACCCGGTGCTGGGCGCGCGTCCGCTGCGCCGCACGATCCAGCGCGAGGTCGAGGACACGCTGTCGGAGAAGATCCTCTTCGGCGAGCTGCGTCCCGGCCACATCGTGGTCGTGGACACCGAGGGCGAGGGCGACACGGCGACCTTCACCTTCCGGGGTGAGGAGAAGTCGGCGCTCCCCGACGTCCCGCCGATCGAGCAGGCGGCCGGCGGTGCCGGGCCGAACCTGAGCAAGGAGGCGTAGCCCTCCGGGGTGAGCCTGTGAAAGGGGCTGCTCCGGGACTTCGGTCCCGGAGCAGCCCCTTTCGCGTCAGGAGTCAGGACAGCTGGCCGTCATAGTCCGGGAGCTTGAACGTCTTCTCGGCGTGGCCGCCCGACAGGTCGGTGGCGCTGTTGCCGATGTTCGCGATGATCGTGTAGCCCTTGGACTCGATCTCGGCGCGCTGTTCCGTCTTGTACTCGGCGACGTCCCGGAACAGGTCGAGGAAGCCGCGGACGTACAGGCCGGAGGACTCGTAGCCGGCGTGGTCGAGGTTCCACTCGGTGGGCGCCTCGATGATGCCCGGGCGGGCGGTCACGAAGAACAGGGCGACGCCGTGCTCCTGGGCGTACTGGGCGGCCTCCAGGACGGGCCGGTTGGCGGGCTGCGGGTAGCTGAAGCCGAAGTCGGTCTCCAGCGAGGTGTTGTCGATGTCGAGGACGATCGCCTGCTTCTCGCCGGGCGCGGCGTCGGCGATGCGCTCCTTCAGGTAGGGCATCGCCCGGTCCATCACGGCCCGGACGTCCCGCTGCCAGGTGTCGTAGTCGACGTCGGCCGCGGCGGCGGCGACCGGGGCGGCGGAGAGCGCGGCCGGCTTCCCGTCGGGAGCGGCGACGGCGGGCGTGACCGTCACGGTGAGGGCCGCCGCGGTGACGGCCACCGTGCCGACGGCGCGCTTCCAGATGTGCCCGGCCTGTCTGGTCTGTCCGTTCTGTTCGGTCATGGGGGGTTGGGTCCTCTCATGCCTGCGCGGATGCCTGACGGCACCAAGTTGTCGCGTGCATGTTCGCCCGAACAAGTGGCGGGACGGCAACGATTGGGTTACTGAGTAGTAGTCAGTCGTGGCGGCGGCGGCCCTCAGGCCGTGATCTCCACCCCGTCCGGCACGTTCCGCACCCGCGGCAGCCGCGGGTTGACCCGCAGCACCCGCAGCCGGGGGAAGCCGGACAGCCAGGAGAGGTCCGTGTCGGGCAGCTCCGCGTTCAGCCAGAGGTGGGTCAGCTGGTCCGGTATCAGCCCCGCCAGCAGTTCCTCGGCCCGCATCACCCCGGCCACCTGGATGCGCGGACGCCCGCCCAGCCCGCGCAGCGCCGTCAGCTCGGCGGCGTCGGAGACCGGGAAGTAGAGGCCGTCGGGGTCCAGGTGGGCGATGATCTCGTCGGCGTACCGCTCGGTGTCGAAGTGCCGCCAGCCCCGCGCGAGTTCGGCGCGGACCGGCAGGGCGGACCGGGTGCGCAGCCGGACCAGGTAGTCGACGGCGGCGTCGTCCTGCACACGGGTCGCGGTGATGGCGAGCAGCAGTGCCTGCCGGTCGTCGGGGACCTGCCCGGGGTCCGGCAGCAGTTCCAGGACGATGGGGCCGACCCAGCCGAGGCCCCGGGCGGCGGGCTCCGTCGTGGGCCGCACCAGGTTCTTCGTCCGCTCGTGCACCAGTTGCTGCACCGCGGGGTCGAGTTCGGTGACGTGTTCCAGGCAGGCCGCGGCCATCAGCCGGCGGTGATTGACCTGCGGGCGGCGCAGTCCGGGCGCGGCGGCGAGCAGCCGGTCCAGGAAGTGCGCGCACTCCTCGGGGCGGGCATGGGCGGCGGCCATCCGGATGACCTCCTCCCACTCGGGCTGGTGGGCGTGGTCGACCAGGGTGGGAAAGCGGCCCCGCGCCACGATCTCCTTGGCGGCCAGATAGTCCTGGAAGGTGCGGTGGACGAAATCGACGGACTCGCCCGACCGTTCCCGCAACAGCCCGGTGCGGTGCAGCAGATGGTCGAAGATCTCCGCGCCGTCGCCCTGCGCGCGGGCGGCTGGCATGGCGGGCAGCGCCGCGTCCAGGATGCCGACCGCCCGCTCCCGGGTCAGCTCGGAGGCGTCCTCCTCCAGCATGGCGTGGGCCAGCTTCTGCAACAGCCGCTCCCTGGTGCTCTGCTGGAGCCGTACGTCATCGGCGTACAGCACGTCCCGTTCGGGGTCGCGGCGCTGGAGCAGCATCTCCAGGGCGGCGTCGTACAGCTCCTTGCGGCCGCTGGGCAGTGAGCCGGACCGGTCGCGGTTCAGGGCGCAGATCAGGCCGCACATCAGGGGGTTGGTGGCAAGCTGGCGCAGCTCGCGGTAGATGCGTACGGAGTGCAGGAGGCGCTGCTCGTACTCGTCCAGGGCGCCCCGCTCCCGCGGCCCGCGCGACCGGCTCTGCTCGTCGAGGCGGGCCGCCGAGTGCCAGTCGCGGATGAACCGCGTCACCTGCTCCCGCGACATGGGCGCGAGCGACAGCTCGACGAAGTCCTCCTCGGCCAGCCCGCCCCCCGACAGCCAGCCGTCGGACACGGCGGAGGGCCGGGAGGTGACCAGGCAGCCGTTGCCGGAGAAGACCCGCAGCAGCCGCCGCAGCCGGTCGCGCAGCTCGCCCCGCGTCTTCTCGGGCGCCTCGTCGATGCCGTCGACCAGCAGCAGCGCCCGGCCCGCGAGCAGGGTGCGCACCACCCAGCCCTCCGGCGCCCGGTCGGCGAGCGGATGCCGGACCGCGTGCAGGAAGTCGTCCGGCGCGGGGAAGCCCTCCCGGGCGAACCGGCGCACGGGCAGCACGAAGGGGACCCGGGAGCCCTCCCGGGCGGCGGCCACCGCCAGCCACTGCACCAGCGTCGTCTTGCCCGAACCGGCGCCGCCGCGCAGCAGCACCCGCTCGTGGTCCTCCAGGGCGCGGTCCGCGAGCAGCACGGTGCGCTGCTCGTCCCCGTCCGCGCCCACGCCGCCGCTGCGCTCCTCCGCCTCCAGGCTGAGGTAGGTCTCTTCCAGCGGCCAACGGTCGGGCGCGTTGGGGAAGTCCACGCCGACGATGGTCAGCCAGCCGTGGCGCCGGGCCACCCACTGGGCGTACTCGGCCTCGAACGCGACGTCCTGAGCGGACCGCTCCGGCTGCCGGGCCGCCGCCTCCGCGTCCCCGAGGTCGACCAGCTGGGCTATCCGGCTCGCCCGGCTCGGCAACTGCCGTTGCAGATGCGGCGAGCGGCGCACCAGGTGGTGCAGCACGTGCAGGCACACGGAGACCAGCAGCGCGTCGTGGAACCAGGCGGCGTCCGGCGACAGCCCCCGGTCCGCGCCCTGCACCGCGCCCCGCAGGCGCCGCGCGTAGCCCTGCGGCCCGAGCCGCACGGCGTCGGCGTCGGTGACGTCCACCTCGGCGATCGCGAGCAGCGTGCGGGCCAGGACGTCGACGACCGCGGCCAGTTCGGCGGCGGGCGCGGCGTGCCGCTCGGCGGCGAGGTGGACGAGGTCGGCGGCGGTGCGGTGGACGTCGTCCGGGCGGCCCTGCCAGGAGGTGAGGGCGGGGACCGGTTCGGGGGCGGCGGGTGGCCGGCCGGGGACGCGGAAGAGTCTGCTGACGAGGGGGGCGGCCATGCCGGAGGGGAGTCTGACGACGGATTCCATGGATGCGGGTTACCCCTGGTGGTCGTGGGACGGGGGAAGGGCCGGGTACCGGAGCCGCACTCCGGCCGGGACCTGCCGGGCCCAGGTGTCGTCCGGGTCCGTGAACAGTGAGACGGCCTCCAGGCGGGGGAAGGCCGACAGCCAGGTCAGTCCCTCGACCGGGTGCGGAGCCTCCAGGGAGAGGTGGGTGAGGCGCTCGGCGACGACGAGTTCGGTCAGGTCCTCCACCCGGTAGGCGCCCCGGACGAAGATGTGCCCCCATCCGCCCAGCGAGCGCAGGGCGCGCAGGTCGTCGGCCGTGGACACGTCCACCATCTCCTGTCGCGGCAGGTGGGCGAGGATCTCCCGCGCGTACTGGTCCCGGTCGAAGCGGTGCCAGGCCGTGGCCAGGAGGGTCCGGACGACCGGATGCGGATGCTCCCGGAAAGCCGTCAGGAAGTGCAGTGCGGCCTCGCTGCCCACCTGGACGGCCGTACTGACCACCCACGCGGCCACGACGTGGCTGACCTCCTCCGGCCCCGGCAGCAGCGTCAGCACCAGACCGCCCGCGGCCTCGGCCACCTCCCGCGCCTCGTCGTAGCCGTTCGGCGGGACGTGCGCCGCCAGCCGCTCCTCCACCCGCTTGCGCACGCCCGGCTCCACCTCCGCCGCGTAGCGGAGCCCGGCGGCGGCCACGAGGTCGGCGCGCAGCGTGCCCCGGTCCGTCAGCCGGCGCAGCATGTGCGCCGCCTCCCTGGGCCGGGCGTGGGCGAGGGCGAGCAGGATCACGTCCTGCCAGGTGTCGTTGTCCGCCTGGTTGACCAGCAGGTCGAAGTCCATCTCCTGCACCGCCAGCCGGGCGCCCAGGTAGTCCTGGAAGGTGCGGTGGAGGAAGTCGACCCTGCCCTCGGCGGGCTCGCGCAGCAGACCGGAGCGCAGCAGCAGGGTGCGGTACACCTCCCGCGCGCCGGTGCCGTCCAGGCTCAGCGCGGGCAGCGCCCGGTCCACGATGCCGAGCGCCTCGTCCAGGTCCATCTCCGACCGGCCGTTGCGGATCAGCCACCAGGCCAGCTTCTGCAGCAGCTGCACCTGGACGGCGTACGGCAGTCGTGTCCCGTCGGGGGTGTGCAGTTCGCGTTCCCGGTCCCGGCGCTCCAGGAGCATGGTCAGGGCCGCCTCGTACAGGGACCTGCGGTCCTGCGGCAGGAAGCCGCGCCGGTCGCGGTGGAGCGCGCAGAGCATGCCGCACATGAGGGGGTTGGTGGCCAGGCCGTTCAGCTCGGAGCTGGTCCGCACGGATCGCAGCAGCGCCTCGCCGACGGACTCCTCGGCGTCGGCAGCGCGGTGCCAGCGCCGTACGAACGTGTCGACCTCCGCCCGCCCCATCGGGGCGAGGCCGAGTTCGTGGAAGCCCTCCGCGGCCAGCCAGTCCTCCGGTACGGCCGAGGGGCGGGAGGTGACCAGCCACAGGTTGCCCGGGAAGGCCCGCACCAGCTCCCGCAGCCAGCGCCGGGCGGCGGCGCGGCGGTCGCCGGTGATCTCGTCGATGCCGTCCACCAGCAGTACCCCGCGCCGGGCCCGCAGCACGCGCTCGGCCCACCCCGGCGGCTGCTCCCCGGCGACGGGTGCGCCCACCGCCCGCAGGAAGTCGCCGGGAAAGGGCAGCTCCGCCCCCGGCCGGACGATGCGGCGCATGGGCAGCACGAAGGGCACCCGCCCGATGAGGTGGGTGAGCCCGTGGTCGTAGGCGCGGCTCGCCGCCGTCACCGCGAGCCACTGCACGAGGGTCGTCTTCCCGGAGCCGGCGGCACCGCGCAGGAACACCTGGTCGTGCCCGGCGAGCACCTGCTCGGCGGCGACGGACGGGACCGCCGGGACAGCCGGGACGGCCGGGACGGCCGGGACAGTCGGGACGGCCGGGACAGTCGGGACGGCCGGGACGGCCGGGACCGCCGGGTACGCCCCCTCCCGACGGCCGTCCGGCACGCCCCGCGCCCGGGTCGCCGCGAGACTCAGGTACGCCGTGTCCAGCGGCCACTCCCGCGTCCCGGCGTCCAGCCCGTAGATGGTGAGGGTGCCGTAGCGGGCGGCGATGTGGTCCGCGTAGCGCTCCTCGAAGCCGGCGTCCTCGGCCGACTGGGACGGCAGCCGTTCCAGCAGTACGTCGACGGCCCGGACCAGCCGGGCCAGCTGCTGGGTCTGGACGGTCTGCTGGCGGGCCACGTAGGTGGAGCGCTGGGTGAGGAAGTTCAGGATGTGCAGCGCGGCGGTGTGCAGCAGCCGCTCGTACAGCAGTGTTCCGCCCTCGCCCAGGCCGTACGGGGCGAGCGGTACGCCCGTGCGCAGCTCGCGGGCGAAGCGCTCCGGGCCGAGCCCGACGGCCTCGTAGTCCTCGACGGTGATCTCGCCGAGCCGGGCGAGGGTGTGTGCCAGGGCGTCCTGGACGGCGCGGGCATCGTCGGCGTCGATGGGCGGCTCACCCGGCCCGGCCGCCCGCAGCGCCCGCCGGACCAGCTCCCCGGCGACCTTGTCGACGTCTTTCGGCGTGACGCCGCGCTTCTCGCTCCGGAAGGACACCAGCGCCGATATCCGCACCGGCCGGTCGACGAGCCCGGCCCCGGGGCCGTCCCGGACGAAGAGCCTGCGGACGAGCGGAACGACCGCGCTGGACGCGACACGGGCCCCGAGTGCTGTGACGTCGACCATGTTCCGAGCCTAGGTGAACGGCCTTGTGCGGGGGGCGGGTTAAGGGTGACGGGAGTAGCCCGGGTCACATTCGAGGGGTCATCGAGCACCGCCGCCGGTGATGTGCCGCACAGGGGTTTCGGGGCGTACTACGCGGAATAGTGGTTGCCTCAAGAACTACGAAAACGGACATACCTCCGCGAACGAATGGCCGCCTTGCGGGACTCTGGCCTGGTTTTGTCCGAAAAGGGAGTTGTGTCAAGAGGTGGGAAGTATCGTGCTGAAGTACTACATGGGGTCGTAGGTCACACCTTTGTGCGCTTTGGGCTGGTCGGGTTACCAAGGTGGAGCCCGCCCGGTGAGCGCCTCGAGCGTCCCACCGGAGGGGCTTTCCTCTGCACCCGTCCCCATGAGGTTCGAATGTTCCCGCGTGTCACGTCCCGTGTTTCCCGTACGTCCGTCCGCACCCGCGCCGCGGTGATGGCCGCCGGCCTCGGTGCCTCGGTCGCACTGGGAGCCGGGGTCGCGGCCGCCACCGGCACCACGGCGGCTTCCAGCACCTCCACCGCGGCGAGCGCCGTCGAGGCCCAGGCCGCGGCGCAGGCCAAGGCGGCGAAGGCCGAGAAGGCCGCCACCAAGACCGCCACCGCCAAGAAGACGGCCACCAAGAAGAAGGCCGCCTCCTGGGTCGACCCGGTGAAGAACTACAAGCTCACCGCCAGCTTCGCCCAGAACGGCGGCATGTGGGCCAGCAAGCACAGCGGCCAGGACTTCGCCGTGCCGATCGGCACCAACGTCGTCGCCACCCACGGCGGCACCGTCGTCAAGGCCGGCGGCAACGGCGCCGGTGACGGCCCCGCCTACGGCAACGCGATCGTGATCAAGCACGGCAGCGGCACGTACTCCCAGTACGCGCACCTGTCCAAGATCAACGTGAAGGTCGGCCAGGTCGTGAAGACCGGCCAGTCCATCGCCAAGTCCGGCAACACCGGTAACTCCAGCGGCCCGCACCTGCACTTCGAGATCCGTACGACCCCGAACTACGGCTCGGCCGTGGACCCGGTCTCCTTCCTGCGCTCCAAGGGCGTGACGGTCTGAGGACCAGGGGTCCAAGGGGTCACGTACCCGTAGCACCCCGGTGCGCCTGAGTCACCAGATCGGTGGCGACCTCGAGGACGGCCGCGCGCTTGTCCTCGGGGTCGCCCGCCAGGTCGTTCAGGACGAACATCCCGGCGTGCAGCGTGAAGAGCGCACTCACACAGCGGACCTGGTCGGCCAGGTCCGCTTCGGGGTCTATCAGGATGTCCCGCAGGCCGAGCATGCGGGTCTTGAACATCTCGCCGATGCGCAGGTCCCGCACGGTCGCCTGGTTCTCCTGCATGAAGCGGAAGAGCGGGGCCGCGGCCGCCAGCGCGTCGCTGTAGCGGCGGATGATCTCCTGCTTCGTCTCCAGGGTGTGCGGCTGCTCCCGCCCCCACTCGATCAGGTCCTCCACCGGCCGGACCAGACCCTCGAAGATGCTGACCAGGATCTCTTCCTTGGTCTTGAAGTGGTAGTAGAGGGCCGCCTTGGTGACGTCCAGCCGCTCGGCGATCTCGCGCAGCGAGGTCTTCTCGTACCCCTGCTCGGCGAAGAGTGCGAGCGCCACGTCCTGGATGCGCCGGCGGGTGTCCCCGCGGCGCCGCTGCTGCTTGGTGCTGTCCATCGTGCCGCCCATCCTCCTACGCACCTCCCGCTCCGCGCACTTTCCGAAAACTTACTTGACGCCCGGCTAGTTACGCCTCTACCTTCCCGAGTGTAGTCAACTTGCCGGTCGGCAAGTAAGTGGGCGAGTGGCAGCGGTAGCTGGGGGAGTGAGAGGTCATGGCGGACGCACCGGCGGCAGGGGCCGTCGACACGGGTGGCGGCAAACAGCCGAGGAGTGTGCGGGTGGTCCTGCTCGCGCTCATGATCGCGATGATGCTCGCGATGCTGGACAACATGATCATCGGTACGGCGATGCCGACGATCGTGGGCGAGCTGGGCGGCCTGGAGCACCTCTCCTGGGTGGTCACCGCCTACACGCTCGCGACCGCGGCCTCCACCCCGCTGTGGGGCAAGCTCGGCGACCTGTACGGGCGCAAGGGCGTCTTCATGACGTCCATCGTCATCTTCCTGATCGGTTCCGCGCTCAGCGGCATGGCGCAGGACATGGGCCAGCTCATCGGCTTCCGCGCCGTCCAGGGCCTCGGCGCCGGCGGTCTGATGGTCGGCGTCATGGCCATCATCGGCGACCTCATACCGCCCCGGGAGCGCGGCAAGTACCAGGGCATGATGGCCGGCGTCATGGCGCTAGCCATGATCGGCGGACCGCTGGTCGGTGGCACCATCACCGACCACTGGGGCTGGCGCTGGTCCTTCTACATCAACATCCCGCTCGGCGCGATCGCGCTCGTCGCCGTCAGCGCGGTGCTCCACCTGCCGAAGAAGCGCAGCCAGGCCCGGATCGACTATCTCGGCGCCGCGCTGCTGACCGTCGGCATCACCGCGATCGTGCTCGTCACCACCTGGGGCGGCACCGAGTACGCCTGGACCTCCGCGCGGATCATGGAACTGATCGGCATCGGCGTCGCCGCGCTGGTCGGCTTCGTGTTCTGGCAGACCAAGGCCGCCGAGCCGATCGTGCCGCTGCACATCTTCCGCAGCCGCAACTTCACACTGATGTCGCTCATCGGCTTCATCACCGGCTTCGTGATGTTCGGCGCCACCCTCTTCCTCCCGCTGTACCAGCAGGCGGTGCAGGGCGCCTCGGCCACCAACTCCGGGCTGCTGCTCCTGCCGATGCTGGGCGCGATGCTCGTCACGTCGATGGTCGCCGGACGGATCACCACCAACACCGGCCGCTACAAGGTCTTTCCACTGGCGGGCGGCGCACTGATGACGGTGGGGCTCTTCCTCCTCTCCCTCATGGATACCGACACCAGCCGCGTCACCTCCGGGCTGTACATGGCCGTGGTCGGTCTCGGCATGGGCTGTCTGATGCAGATCACCATGCTGGTGGCGCAGAACAGCGTGGAGATGAAGGACATGGGCGTCGCGTCCTCCTCCACCACCCTCTTCCGCACCCTCGGCTCCTCCTTCGGCGTGGCGATCATGGGCGCGATCTTCAACCACCGGGTCCAGGACGTCATGTCCGAGCGGGCCGGAGCGGCCGGCTCCCAGGTGACCGAGCAGTCGGCGACGCTGACCAAGGAGGCGCTGGAACTGCTGCCGGCGACGGCCCGCGAGGCCTACCAGCACGCGGTCTCCTCCGGCACCCACGGCGCGTTCCTGCTCGGCGCCGCGGTGGCGGTCCTCGCGCTGGTCGCGGCGGTCTTCGTGAAGGAGGTCCCGCTCAAGGGCGCGGGCCCCAAGGCGGCGGACGGCCCGGCCGACGGGGACGACGACACGGCGGCGGCGAAGGCACCGGTGACCGAGGCGGTCTGAGTCCCCGCTCCGCCCGCGCCAGGGCCCCCGGGTGGTTGCGGCCACCCGGGGGCCTTCGCCGCGACCCGGTCAGACCCGGCGCGCGGTGACCAGGGCGAAGGACAGGAACTCCCCGCCGTCGGCGGTGAGCATGTCGATGACGGCCCGGTCCGCCGTGCTCGGGCCGTCCGCCCGGCGCCCGGCACCCGCCCGCGCCCACAGCAGCCAGTCCCGCCAGGCGTCCGGTTGCAGGCGCGCGGAAGTCACCTCCACCAGTTCGGTGATCCCCCACTGGAAGCGCCACCACTCGGCGGTGTGCCAGGCCATCGCCTCCCACCCGACCACGTCCTTGATGTGCGGCGGTATCGCCCCCAGCTCGCGCACCTCCCGTGTCATGGCGGGCGTCGCCATGCCCAGTTGCCCGCCGGGCCGCAGGAACCGCACGAGATACGGCAGATATCCGTCCGCCGTCCCGAAGTACTCGAACGCGTCGACGCTCACGATCGCGTCGAAGCTTCCCTCCTCGAACGGCAGGGCGTGCGCCTCCGCCCGCACGGCCGTCACCCGGTCACCGACCCCGGCCTCGGCGAAGACGGCCGCCGCCTCCTCCGGAGCGATCCACCAGTCGGCCGCGACGACCTCGGCGCCGTACTCGCGGGCGAGGAACACGGAGGTGGCGCCCTTGCCGGAGCCGAGGTCGAGTATCCGCATCCCCGGGCGCAGGTCGAGGCTCTCGGCGAGGTCCTCCAGCAGCCACAGCGGGTGGGGGCCCATGTCGAGGTCGAGCAGCCAGGCGGGGTCGTAGCGGGAGGAGCGGGGATAGCGGTCGGGGCGTACGAGAGCACTCAGATCGGTCACGTGTGTCGACCCAAGCCGATCATCCGCCCGCGCACAACCGGGTTTCGAGGTCAGCCGGTACCGCACTCGAACCACACCGTCTTGCCCCGCCCGTCGGCGTACGGCGCGACACCCCACCGGTCGGCCACCGCCTCGACGATCACGAGCCCGCGCCCGCCGTCGCCCAGCGCGTCGGCTTCCGCCGCCACCGGCAACTCCGGGCAGCCGTCGGCGACCTCCACGCGCACGCCGCCCGGGTACAGCAGGAAGCACACGCGGCAACGGCGGCCGGGCACGTGCCGTACGACGTTGGCGACCAGCTCCGTGAGCGCCAGCTCGGCGGCGTCGGCCACGTCGGGCATCCCCGAGCGGACGAGGTACAGCCGCAGTACGCGGCGCAGATGGCGGGCCGAGTGCGCGCCCATGGCGAACTCGGCGTGGTACTGACTCTCAACGTCCGCCGCCTGCGGACCGGTTACGTGATTCACGCCACAAGGCTGCGACGCGGTGCGTACGCTCGACTACGCACAGAAACGAACGCCGTGAGGCGTTGCTGTCCGTCCGCAGTTCCGGAGTGAGGTGCCGCAGTGGCCAACGTCCAGTCCCTCGACCCGACCGCTTCCCCGCTCGACTACTACGGCTGGGAACTGCGCCGCCAGCGCGAGGCGCACGGCCTCAAGCAGGGGCAGCTCGGCGAGATCATCTTCTGCACCGGCTCACTGGTCGGCCAGATCGAGACCACGAAGAAAGTTCCGACGCGGGACTTCTCCGAGCGGGTGGACGCGGCGCTGGGCACGGACGGGCTGTTCTCCCGACTGATTGGGCTGGTGCTGCGCAGCCAACTGCCCACGTGGTTCCAGCCGTACGCGGAGATGGAGGCGAAGGCGGCGTACATCTCGACGTACCAGGCGCAGTTGGTCTACGGGCTGTTGCAGACGGAGGAGTACGCGCGGGCGGTGCTCGCCACGGGCATGCCGGACGACTTGGAAGGACTGCTGGCTGCTCGGATGGAACGCCAGCGCATCCTGGAGCGTGAACAACCGCCGCTGGCCTGGGTGGTGCTGGACGAGGCGGTACTGCACCGGCCGATCGGCGGCATCGAGGTCATGCGGCGGCAACTGGCCCGGCTGTTGGAGTTCGCCGGTCACCGGTGGATGCATGTGCAGGTGCTGCCGAACGAGGCGGGGGCTCACGCGAGTCTGGACGGGGCGTTCACCACTATGCGCTTCGACGACAACCCGGACATCATCTACACGGAGGACCTCATCTCCGGCCACATGACGGCAAATTCCGAGACCATCAGGGAGGCCGCTCTCCGTTACGCTCGCTTGCAGGCCGCCGCCCTCTCCGTGGAGGATTCGGCGGAACTGATCATGCGGGTGATGGAGGAACGCTATGGACACGGCTCCCAGCCAGAGGAACAGCCAGTGGCGTAAGTCCAGTTACAGCGGAAGTACCGGCGGCGAATGCGTGGAGTGCACCGTCACCGGCGGTGCCGCCTGGCGTACCTCCTCGTACAGCGGGAACACCGGAGGCGACTGCGTCGAGGTGGCCGACAACTGCCCCACCGGCTCCGTCCCCGTGCGTGACAGCAAGAACCCGGCCGGTCCGGTCGTCACCGTCGGGGCCGGCGCCTGGCAGGCGTTCGTCGACAACCTCCACTAACCCCCCAACTGTCATCGAGCCGCTCATTCGAGCAGCTCGATGACAGTCGCCCCCGAACTGCTCACGCCCGCTCCTCCTCACCCCGCGCTGCCTGCCGGCCCGCGCACCCACCGGCCGGTGTCAGTGCCCCGTGTCAGCATCGGCGTATGGACAAGTTGCGGCAGCTCCGGCTGGCGAAGGACGCCATGGCGCGGACCGGGGAAGCGGACTGAGACCACCGCTGCCTACGGTGACAGGGCAAGCGAAACGGTGACCGAGCCGCAGGAGCGCCCGTACGGCACGGAGGCGCTCTTCCGCGACGACTCAGGCAACTGGTTCTCCTTCACCCAGCCCCGCGAGGGCGGCCTCGACACGGACCAGGACTGGGCCTGCTAGGAGTTGCCCACCCGGTCCGGCAGCATCGGATGGCTCCCGGTGTTGGTCGGCGCGTGCTCCGGCAGCCAGAGCACGGCGACCGCGCCCTCGGCCGGGACGTGCTCGGGCGCCCCGGCGGGCCGTACGTTGCGGAAGGTGAGGCGGGCGCCCAGGACCCGGGCCTGGCCGGCCGCGATGGTTAGGCCCAGCCCGTGCCCCCGCCCGGCCCGGTCCGCGGCGCCGGTACGGAAGCGGCTCGGCCCCTCGGCGAGCAGGTCCTCGGGGAAGCCCGGCCCGTGGTCGCGGACCCGGATCACCCGGCCCTCGACGCTGACCTCCACGGGCGGACGGCCGTGCCGGGCGGCGTTGGCGAGCAGGTTGAACAGCACGCGCTCCAGGCGCCGGGGGTCGGTGGTGACCTCCGACTCGTGCACCACGTGGACGGCGACGTCCGGGTCCTTGGCCGCCACCCGCCGGGTCACGAAGGCGCCCAGCATGATGTCCTGCAGCTCGGCCCGCTCGGAGGCCCCGTCGAGCCGGGCCACCTCCAGGACGTCCTCCACCAGCGTGCGCATCGCCTTCGCCCGGTCCAGCACCAGCTCGGTCGGCCGCCCCGGCGGCAGCAGCTCGGCCGCCGTCAGCAGCCCGGTCACCGGCGTACGCAGCTCGTGCGCGATGTCCGCGGTGACCCGGCGCTCGGCGTCCAGCCGCTTCTGCAGGGCGTCCGCCATCGCGTCCACCGCGCTCGCGAGGTCGTCCGTCTCGTCCCGGACGACGCCGCCGATGGCGTCCCGCACCCGCACGTCCGGCTCGCCCTTGGCTACCTCGTTCGCGGCGGCGGCGGCCTTGCGCAGCCGGCGCGAGAGCTGGCCGCCGATGAGCACGCCGAGGGCGCTGCCGCCGAGGACGACCGCGATGGAGCCGATGACCAGGGCCTGGTCCAGGTCCTTGAGGATGTCGGCGCTGCGGTCGGTGAAACCGGAGTGCAGGGACATCACGTGCCCGTCCTTGAGCGGCACGGCGGCCCAGATGTCCGTCACCCCGTCGCCCCGCTCCGAGACGTACGTCGCCCGCCGCCCGGCCTCGACCTTGCGGCGCAGCTCCGGGGGCAGGTCGGGGTCGTCGATCTTGGCGTTGGGGAAGTTCTGCCGCCCGGACAGCTCGTAGTTGCGCTGGGCGATCAGGACCCGGTCGTCCGCGAGGTCGCGGGCGTTGTCCAGCATCGAGACCCGCGCCGCGTTGTGCACGACCAGGCTCAGCGCGACCGCGACCAGCGCGCCGACCAGCGCGATCGCCGCGCTGAGCTTCCAGCGCAGCCCGCTGCGGATGCCGAGCCTGCGGATGCCTGGCGTGCGGACGCCCTGCCCGCGTCGGAAGAACCCCCGCATGTCCCTGTGTCCCGCCGTCCCCGCTCAGGCCTTCAACTTGTAGCCGAAGCCGCGGACCGTCTCGATCCGGTCCTGGCCGATCTTGGTGCGCAGCCGCTGCACGTGGACGTCGACGACGCGGGTGTCCCCGCCCCAGCCGTAGTCCCACACCCGCTCCAGCAGCTTGTCCCGGGAGAGCACCGTGCCCGGCGCCGAGGAGAACTCCAGCAGCAGCCGCATCTCGGTCGGGGTGAGCGCCACCGGCCGCCCGGACCGCCGCACCTCCATGCCCTCGGTGTCGACCTCCAGCTCGCCGAAGGTGAGCACACCCCCGGTGTCGGCTGCGCCGCCTCCCGCGTCCGCCCGGTCGCCGCCGCCCGCGTGCCCGAAGCGGCGCAGCACCGCACGGATACGGGCGACCAGCACGGCCCCGTCGAACGGCTTGGTCACGTAGTCGTCGGCGCCCGCCTCCAGGCCGAGCACCACGTCGATGGAGTCCGCCCGCGCCGACAGCATGATCACCGGCACGGTCGACTCGTCCCGGATGCGGCGGCACAGACTGACGCCGTCGAGGCCGGGGAGCATCACGTCGAGGAGCGCGATGTCGGGGCGGTCGGCCCGGAACGCCTCCAGGCCCGACAACCCGTCGGGCATCGCGGTGACCGCGAAGCCGTCCCGCTCCAGGGCGAGCTGCGTGGCCTCGCGGATGACGTCGTCGTCCTCGACGAACAGGACGTGGGTCTGGTCTGCCATCCCGGTGCTCTCAGTCCTCGTGTGCGGTCACTCGGTAGACGCGGCGAGCGCCCGCCGCGTTCCTTCCCCCGCCGGTGTTTCATGTCTTCATCGGTCCGGGCGGCCCGATCGGTTCACCCGGGTCAGTTCTCCGGTTCCGGAGCCGGGGAGGGCACGCTGCCGACCGCGTTGCTGTAGTCGTTGTGCATGCGGTACTCCTCGGTGAACCGGCCCGACGTCCAGCCGTACGTGATCACGATCTGGCTGGACGGACTCGACACCGTGTCGCCCTTCTCGTACACCTGCTTGGACACCACCAGGTCGCCGCGGTCGATCTCCGCGTAGACCGGGGGCTCCTCGGCCTGGAACACATTCTGGTACGCGCCGTCCTCCTCGCGGTACACGTAACTGCCCACCCCGACGCCGTCGGCGCACGTCAGCACGTTGACGACGACGTCCTCGGCCGATCCGCCGGTCAGCTTCCCGTACGACACATCAACGGGGTACTGGTCGCCGACGCACGGCTTCAGCTCGCGCTTGACCTCGGCGGAGACCTTCGGGTCGGTCTTCACCAGCCGCACCGCGTCCACCCGCTCGGGAACCTTCGAGGGAGAGGCCACGGGGGAGGGAGAGGCGGCGCCCTCCACCGCCTCCGCGTGGGCGGGCCCCTCGTCCCGGGCGCCGGTGCCGCCGGCCCCGCAGCCGGACAGGGAAACGCCGAGGGCGACGAACGCGGCCACCGCCGCACTCGCCGCCTGCGTGCCGTTCCTCGCCCCGCCGGGTGATCGACCGTTGGTCAGGCCGCGCAACGCTCCCGCTCCTCACGCTCCAGCGCCCGCGCGTCCAGATCGCGGGCGACCAGCTCCTCGCGGAGCCGGGCGAGCGCCCGGTGCAGCGTGCTCTTGACCGTTCCCGCCGACATGCCGAGGGCGGCGGCGGTCTCCTCCGTTGACATCTGCTCCCAGTGTCGCAGCACCACGACACTGCGCTGCTTCGGGGCGAGCACCTTCATGACGTCCATCAGCAGGGCGCGGTCCGCGTGCTGCTCGGTGGAGTCGTCCACGCAGGACTCCGGGAGCTGCTCGGTCGGCACCTCCTCCAGCTTCCGCGCCCGCCACCACTCGGTCCGCGTGTTGATCATCACCCGGCGCAGGTAGGCGTCCGCGAGCCGCTTGTCCTCGATGGTCGACCAGCGGCGGTACGTCCGCGCCAGCGCGGTCTGCAGCAGGTCCTGGGCGTCGACGGGGTCCGGGACCAGGCGCCGGGCGCTGCGCAGCAGCGCGTCCTGCCGGGTGCGGACGTACTCCTCGAACTCGAGCACCTCGCCCATGTCAACCGCCTTCCGATCCCCGTACTCCGACGGTGGTCACCGCCGGAAACGAAGTTAGGGAAGCGTTGTCACGGCGCTGTGCGAAGGAGCCTGCGGCAATCCCTCGGCTGTCCGTCGGTTGTGTAACGGAAGGAGGAACCGGACAAATCACTGCACCGCTCGACGGCGTCAGCTCAGCGGCAGCCGGTAAAGCCCGTCCGCCAGCGGTTCCACCAGGCCGTCGGAGACGAGGCCGTCCAGGGCGCGGGCACGCTGCACCGGCTCGTGCCACACCTGGTCGAGCGCTGCCTGCGGCACCGGTCCCGGCGCCTCGCGCAGCACCGCGAGCAGCCGTCCGCGCACCTGCCGGTCGGTGCCCGCGTACGTCTGCCCGCGCCGCGGCGGCCCGTCGTGCGCGGGCTTGCCGGCCAGCCGCCAGGCGCACCGGCCGGAGATCGGGCAGCGCTGACAGGACTCGTTCTTCGCCGTGCACACCAGGGCGCCCAGCTCCATCGAGGCGGCGGCCCAGCGGGCGGCGTCGCCCTCGTCGTCCGGCAGCAGCGTGCGCGCCAGCTTCCGTTCGGCGGCGGTGGTGGCGTTCGGCGGGTACTGCACCCCGGTGACCGCGCGGGCGAGGACCCGGCGGACGTTGGTGTCCAGCACGGCGTGCCGCTGGCCGTAGGCGAACGAGGCGACCGCGGCGGCCGTGTACTCGCCGATGCCGGGCAGCGCCAGCAGCTGGGCGTGGTCCGACGGTACGTCGCCGCCGTGCCGTTCCGTTATGGCCGCGGCGGCGCCGTGCAGGCGCAGGGCGCGACGCGGGTAGCCGAGCCGGCCCCAGGCCCGGACCGCCTCGCCGGGCGCCTCCGCGGCGAGGTCGGCGGGGCGCGGCCAGCGGGCCAGCCACTGTTCGTAGACGGGCAGGACGCGGTTCACCGGCGTCTGCTGGAGCATGAACTCACTGACCATCACACCCCAGGCACCGGCCTCGGGACGCCGCCACGGCAGATCGCGGGCGTGCTCGGCGAACCAGTCGACGACGGGGGAGTGCAGCGGCCCGCCGGACGGGGCGGCGGGAACGGACGTACCGGTGGCGGTGGTGGAGGCCGGGATCGCGGCGGGGTCGGAGGGGCCGTTGTGCGAGGGCTTCGTGGGCGCAGTCATGACCCTCCGATCCTGCCACGGAAGGACCGCCGCACGGGCGCAGCGCCACCCGGTGGCGGCCACGACACCTGACGATCGGCAGGGGCGCCGCCCTGCCCGCCGCTTGTAGCGTCGAGCCCATGGAAGGAACCCGCCCGGCCGACGACACGGCGCCCACCACCGACGCGTCCCCCGCCCGGTCCACGGGCCCCGCCACCGCTGCCGAGGCTGCCCCCACCACCGCTGCCGGGACCGGCGACGCCGGTCCCGGCCTCGCTCGCCTCGGCAGGGGCGTCCTCCTCTGGGCCGTCCTGGCGCTGCCCGCCGTCACCGCCGACCGGCTCGGGATGAACGAGCCGCGGCCCCTGTGGCAGCAACTGGCCGGGTTGGGGGTGCTCGCCGTGGCCGCCGCGCTCTCCCGCCGGCGGCCGCTCGTCTCCTTCACCCTCACCGCGGCCCTGGGCCTGACCGCCGCCCCGGCCCTGTTCACCGTCTCCTACGGCCCCGCCCTGGGCGTCTTCGCCCTCCTGCTGGGCCTGCGCGCACAGTGGGCCCGCCCCGCGGTGGCCGCCTTCGTGGCCGTCGGCCTCGCCGGCACGGCGCGGATCGCGCTCGTCGGAGCCGACCCGCCGCCCGAGTGGCTGGTCATGACGGGCACGCTGCTCTTCGGCTGCGTCTTCCCCTGGCTCTGCGGACGCTACTGGCGCCAGAGCCGCGCGCTGGCCGAGGCCGGCTGGCTCAGGGCGGCCCGGCTGGAGGACGAGCAGCGGCACGCCGAGGAACGGGCCAGGCTGCGCGAGCGGGCCCGGATCGCCCAGGACATGCACGACTCCCTCGGCCACGAACTGAGCCTGCTCGCCCTGCGCGCCGCCGCCCTCCAGGTCTCACCCGGCCTCACCGACGGCCACCGGGCCGCCGCGGCCGACCTGCGCGCCGCCGCCGCGGACGCCACCGACCACCTGCACCGCATCATCGGCGTACTGCGCGAGGACGACGAGCCGGCCCCGCTCGCCCCCGCCGGGGAGAGCATCGAGGAACTCGTCGCCAGAGCCGCCGAGTCGGGCCTCCCCGTACGCGTGGAGCGGCCCCGGGACACCACCGCGCCCCCGGCAGCCCCGGAGCCCGGTGGCGTCGCCGGACGCCTCCTGCACCGCGTCGTGCGCGAGGCACTCACCAACGCCGCCCGCCACGCGCCGGGCGCCCCGGTCGTCGTGGCGGTCGGGAGCCACGCCCACGGCACGACCGTCACCGTCACCAACGGACCGGCCACCGAGGAGGCGGCCCCGACCCAGGGCGGTTCGGGCCTGCTCGGGCTGCGCGCCGCCGTCACCTCGGTCGGCGGCGACTTCCGGGCCGGCCCGCACGGGGCGGGCTTCCGCGTCCGGGCGTACGTCCCCGCACAGCAGCCCACGCCCACCACCACCGTCCTGTCGCCCCCCGCCCCCACCAGCCCCTTCCCCCGCGCCCGCCGCCGCGTCGCCCTCGGCCTGGGCGCCGCCGCCGGTGCGGGCGTCGTCCTGGTCGGCGCGGCCTTCGGCTGGTACGCGTACACGGAGACGCACTCGGTGCTCACCCCGGCCGCGTACGCGGAACTGCGCCCGGGAACGCCGTACGACGAGGTCGCCCCCGTGCTGCCGGACCGCGAGGCGCACGACCCGCCCACCGACCGCGCCCCCGCACCACCACCGGGCGCCCACTGCCGCTACTACCGGGCAAGCGGCGAACTGCTCGTCTCCATCGACCACTTCCGGCTCTGCTTCGACGCACCGGGGCGGCAGGGGAAACTGATCGCCAAGGACGTGGTCCCCGGCGTCGGCCGACCGGACCAGGACCACGACGAGAACACTGAGAATGCGGCGCAGAACGGGGGACCCGCACGGTGATCCGGGTACTGCTGGCCGACGACGAGGCGATGGTGCGGGCCGGTGTGCGCGCCATCCTGGCGAGCGGCGGCGAGAGCGAGGTCGTGGCCGAGGCGGGCGACGGCCGCGAGGCGGTCGAACTCGCCCGCGCCCACCGCCCCGACGTGGCCCTCCTGGACATCCGGATGCCCCGCCTGGACGGCCTCGCGGCGGCCGAGGAGATCGCCCGGACCGTCCCCGGCACGGCCGTCGCGATGCTGACCACGTTCTCCGAACAGTCCTACGTGGCCCGCGCCCTGGCCGCCGGAGCCACCGGCTTCCTGCTCAAGTCCGGCGACCCCTACGAACTGATGGCCGGCGTACGGGCCGTGGCGGAGGGCGCGGCCTTCCTGTCCCCGAAGGTCGCCCGGTACGTCGTCGAGGACCTCGGCCGCGACGGCGGCCGCCTCGCCCGCGAGGAACGGGCACGCGCGAGCGTGGCCCGCCTCAGCCCCCGCGAGCGCGAGGTCCTCGGCCTCGTCGGCGCCGGCCTGTCCAACCCGGAGATCGCCGCCCGGCTGCACCTCGTCGAGGGCACGGTGAAGGCGTACGTGAGCGCGGTCCTGGACCGGCTGGAGGTACGCAACCGGGTCCGGGCGGCGATCGTCGCGTACGAGGCGGGACTGGTCGAGCCGGACGCCTGAGCCGCCTCAACGACGCCGGTGCGAGGCGGCGTTCACGGTGTGCGGCCCCGCCCCGGTCAGCCACCGCACCGCCGGCGCCGACGACGACCGCATCGCCCCGGCCAGCCGCGTCGCCGGGCGCGTGCCCAGACGTACGGCCGCGGCGGCGACCAGGGCGCCGAACAGCAGCCCGGCGACGACGTCGTGCGGGTAGTGCACGCCGACGAAGACCCGGGAGAAGGCCATCAGCAGGGCCAGCGGAACCGTCAGCCACACCGCCGCCCGCCGCACCAGGACCAGCGTCACCGCCGAAGCGCCCGCTATCGTCGCGTGGTTGCTCGGGAAGGACCAGTCGCCGGTCGGCGGGCACTCGGCCAGGGACGGCACCGCCCCGGCGACCGCCCGGCACGGACGCTCCTGCGCGAAGCCGGACTTGACCAGCTCGCTGCATACGTACGCCACAGCCGTGGCCACGGGTGCAAGGACCGCGATCGCGAACGCACGGGTGCCCTCGCCCCTCGACCGCCACCAGGCGACGACGAACAGCGCCCCGAACAACAGGATTCCCGCCTCCGTCCACACTTCCGCCGCGTGCTGTACCCACGTTGGGGTGTCATGGGCGAAGCCGGTGATGTCGCGGTAGAGCTCGTCGTCCTCGAAGTTCATGCTCACGGACGGTAGGCAACGGCCCGGAGCCGTCACACCCTGCGATCGACACCTGCCGCCCCTGACGATCGGCAGGGGGCCGGGGACCGTCTCCGGAATGATGATCGGTAAAAGATGCGGTCCTGAACGGCGGGTGGGACAAGGGAACGCGCCGATCTCTCGTACAGTTTGCGCCGTGGGATCTCTGCGCAATCCGGTCGGGCCGCTTCCCTCCTCCATCTACTGGCGTCGGAGGGCCGTACTGCTGTCCCTGCTCGCCCTGTTGGCACTGCTGGTCACGGTGATCGTGGTCTCCGGCGGCGGTGGCGGCGGCAAGGACCGCCAGGACGGCGCCGACGGCAAGAACCCGGCACCCTCGATCACTCCGGGACCGTCGAGTTCCGGCCCGGCGATCAGTGAAGCGCCGGGAGGGCGCGACGAGTCGGGCGGCGGGGACTCCGGCGGATCGGGCTCGGGCAGCGGGGGAGCGGGCGGCAGCGGCAGCGGCAGCGGCAGTGGCGCCGGTTCCGGCGACGCGGGCGGCGGCAACGGCACCGGAAGCGGCGCGGGCACCGGTGGCTCCGCGGGCGGCGCAGTGACGGGAGTCGGCGCGGGCGACGCACTGCCCGGCGGTTCGGGCTCGGGCCTTCCCAACTGCACCCCGGGCGCCGTGAAGTTGAGCCTGCGCAGCGTCCGCAACAGCTACACGCCGGGCCAGACCCCCACCTTCGAACTGACCGCGCGCAACACCTCCGGCGCCGACTGTCAGGTCGATCTCGGCCCGGAGCACGCGGTGCTGACGATCACGCCGGCCGAGGGCGACGACGCGTACTGGTCCTCCGACGACTGCGTGAAGGGCAAGGGCAGCCTGCGGTACCGGGTGGCCGCGGGCAGCGGCATCACCTACACCGTGAAGTGGGACCGCGAGCCGAGCGCCCCCGAGTGCGGGACCCCTCCGGCGGGATCGGCGAAGGCCGGCACGTACCTGGTGGAGGCGAAGGCCAAGGGCTTCGAAAAGGTGAGGACGTCCTTCGTCCTGAAGAACGACTGAGCCCGGCCCGCCCCGGCCCGCGACGGGAGAGCTAGACGTACCGCTCCAGGATCGACGACTCCGCCAGCCGCGACAGCCCTTCCCGCACGCTGCGCGCACGCGCCTCGCCGACGCCGTCCACCGTCTGCAGGTCGTCCACGCTCGCGGCGAGCAGCTTCTGCAGGCCTCCGAAGTGCTCCACCAGCCGGTCGATGATCGCGCCCGGCAGCCGCGGCACCTTCGCCAGCAGCCGGAACCCGCGCGGCGACACCGCGGAGTCCAGCGTCTCGGGCGACCCGGTGTACCCCAGCGCCCTCGCCACCGTGGACAGTTCGAGCAGCTCCGCGTGGCTGAGCTTGTCCAGCTCGGCGAGCGCCTCGTCGACCGTACGGGACCGCTTCGCGGTCGGTTCGGGCACGTAGTCCCGCACGACCAGCTCCCGCTCCGGCTCGACACCGGCGATCAGCTCGTCCAGCTGAAGCGCCAGCAGGCGCCCGTCCGTCCCCAGCTCGACCACGTACTCGGCGATCTCGGTCGCGATCCGGCGCACCATCTCCAGCCGCTGCGCGACCGCCGAGACGTCCCGGACGGTCACCAGGTCCTCGATCTCCAGCGCCGACAGCGTGCCCGCGACCTCGTCCAGCCGCAGCTTGTACCGCTCCAGGGTCGCCAGCGCCTGATTGGCCCGCGACAGGATGGCGGCGGAATCCTCGAGCACCCGCCGCTGCCCGTCCACGTACAGCGCGATCAGCCGCATCGACTGCGAGACCGACACGACGGGGAACCCGACCTGCTTGCTGACCCGGTCCGCCGTACGGTGCCGCGTGCCGGTCTCCTCCGTCGGAATGGTCGGATCCGGAAGAAGCTGCACCCCCGCCCGCAGGATCTTCGACAGGTCCGACGACAGCACGATGCCGCCGTCGAGCTTGCACAGCTCCCTCAGCCGCGTCGGAGTGAACTCCACATCCAGGACGAAACCGCCGGTGCACATGGACTCGACGGTCTTGTCCGAGCCCAGCACCATCAGACCGCCGGTGTTGCCGCGCAGGACCCGCTCCAGGCCGTCCCGCAGCAGCGTGCCGGGCGCCACCGCGCTCAGCGAGGCGCGCATCAGGCCATCGGCACCGGCACTCCCACCGGACTTTCCGGGAGCTGCTGCCCGGTCGTTGGCTGCCACTGCACTCCTCCGGTCGCAGGTTCTTCTGGCACTCCCGCGTCGCACACTCGGTCGTACGGACGGACGAGACCAGGGCAAAGTCTACCGGCGGTCCTCCGCCTCGCGTGGGGCCTCTCGCCGACGCGAGCGAGGAAGCACCCGCAGGGCGTCACCCATGTCCGCGACTTCCAGGACCTTCATGCCGTCGGGGACCCGCCCGGGATCGGCCGGTACCAGGGCGTGCGTGAACCCCAGGCGGTGCGCCTCGGAGAGCCTGCGCTGCACGCCCGTGACCCGTCTCACCTCACCGGCGAGACCGACCTCGCCGATCGCCACGAGGTTCTTGGGCAGCGGAGTGTCACTCGCGGCGCTGGCCAGCGCCAGCGCGATCGCCAGGTCCGCGGCCGGTTCGGACAGCTTCACACCCCCGACCGTCGCCGAGTAGATGTCCCTCTTCCCCAGGGCGCTGATCCGCCCCCGCTGCTCCAGCACGGCCAGCATCATCGACACCCGGGAGGTCTCCAGCCCGGACGTCGTACGCCGCGGGGACGGAATCTGCGAGTCGACGGTCAGCGCCTGAACCTCGGCCACCAGCGGCCGGCGTCCCTCCAGGGTGACGGTCAGGCAGGTGCCGGGCACCGGCTCGGCACGCCGCGTCAGGAACAGCCCGCTGGGGTCGGCCAGCCCCGTGATCCCCTCGTCGTGCAGCTCGAAGCAGCCGACCTCGTCCGTCGTGCCGTACCGGTTCTTGACCCCGCGCACCAGCCTCAGCCGCGCGTGGCGGTCGCCCTCGAAGTGCAGCACCACGTCCACCAGGTGCTCCAGCAGCCGGGGCCCGGCGATGGCCCCGTCCTTGGTGACGTGCCCCACCAGCAGCGTGGACATCCCGCGTTCCTTCGACGCCCGGATCAGCGCCCCCGCGACCTCCCGCACCTGCGCCATGCCCCCCGGCGCCCCGTCGATCTCGGGAGAGGCGACCGTCTGCACGGAGTCGAGAATCAGCAGCGACGGCTTCACGGCGTCCAGATGCCCCAGCACCGCCGCGAGGTCGGTCTCGGCCGCGAGATACAGGTGATCGTCGATCGCCTTGATCCGGTCGGCCCGCAGCCGCACCTGGCTCGCCGACTCCTCACCCGTGACGTACAGCGTGCGGTGCTCGTCACTGGCCGACTTGGCCGCGACGTCCAGCAGCAGCGTGGACTTCCCGACGCCGGGCTCACCCGCGACCAGCACCACGGCACCGGGCACGAGCCCGCCGCCGAGCACCCGGTCCAGCTCGGGCACGCCGGTGGGCCGCGCGGTGGCCTGCCGCCCGTCGACCTGCCCGATCGGCAGCGCGGACGTGGTCACACGCCCCGGCGTGGTCGTCCGCACGGCGGGCGCGCCGTACTCCTCGACCGTGCCCCATGCCTGGCATTCGGGACAGCGGCCGAGCCACTTGGCCGTCTGCCAGCCGCACTCGGTGCAGCGGTAGGACGGCCGTTCCTTGCTGGTCTTCGCACGGGCAGCCATGCACGAACCGTAACCGCCCCCACTGACAACGGACCTCGTGGTCCGGCGAGACGGGGTCCCCCCGAACGGGCCACCCCCCACCCCGCCCCATCCACGGAACAACAGCTTCCTGTCCCCTTATGAGGGATCGTTTCACCCGTACGGGTTAAAAGTGCCCAACGCGCCAGTTCGCGCCACCCATAGCCCCCTACGGTCGCCGAGTGATGAGCAGCAGTACGGAGACCACGACCCGCACGACCGGCGCACACCGGGCGCACCGGGAAGCGCGTGACCGCACCGCGGCGCGGACGCTGGCGGAGCGGCCGCCCGCGCGCTACGACGCCTACCTGGACGGCCTGTTCACGTACTGCCTGTCCGTGCTCTGCGACCACGACGCCGCGACCGCGGCCCTGGGCGACGCCCTCGCACTCGCCGAGCGCCGCGGCCACCGCGGCCCCGGGTCCGCCGCGGACCGCAGGGCATGGCTGTACGCCCTGGCCCGCTGGGCCTGCCTGCGCAAGCTCGCCGAGGCGAAGGCCAAGGCCAAGCAGAAACGTCCGAGCAGCCACGCGGCGGGCCGCCCCGACGCCCGCGACCAAGGCGCCGAACCGCCTCGACCCGACACTCCGCACCACGACGAGGACCACCAGCGCCACCGCCGCGAACTCGCCCTCCTCGCCTGGCCGGAGGCCGCCGGCACCACTCCGGAGCAGCGCGAGGCGCTCGAACTCGCCGTGCGGCACCACCTCGCCGCCCACGAGGTCGCCGCCGTCCTCGGCACGGACCTGGCCGCCACCCGCGAACTGCTCGCCTCCGCCGCCTGCGAGGTGGAACGCACCCGCGCCGCCCTCGCCGTGGTCGAGACCGGCACCTGCCCGGGCGTCGCCCGCCTCACCGGCGACAACCAGTACGTACTGAGCACCGCCCTCCGCCGCGAACTGGTCCGGCACGTCGACGACTGCCCCCGCTGCCGCCGCACCGCCGAACGCGCGATCCCCGGCCGCTGGCCCGGCACCAGCGTGACCCCCGCGGAGCTGCCCGTCCTGGAGGCCCCCCGCGCGGCGCTGCACATGGCCATGGCCCACGTACCGCGCGCGCGGAGCGCGGCCCCCCGCTTCGACCGGCGCGGCTTCCCGATGGACCCCAAGGACCGCGCGGCCCGCCGGGACCGCCTGCGGGCGCGCGCCGTCACCACGACCGTCGTCGCCACCGTCGTGGCGGCCCCCGTGCTCGCGCTGTGGGCCGCCTACCGCGGCACCCCGGTCGTCGAGGGCGAGGAGGGCCGCTCGGCCAGCGCCACCGAGGCGCAGGACCCCAGCGGCCTGGACGGCGAGTCCGCGGGCGGCGGCTACGGCTTCGAGAACACCGGCAACACCCACACCACCCCCGGCCCCCGTTTCGGCGAGAACGGCAAGGCCGACGTCTCCGTCGAGGTCGTCAGCGTCTCCGGCGCCGCCGAGAAGGGCGCCGGCCACCTGGAGGTGGCGGCCGGCCACGACGGCGACACCACCCTGGTCACCCTCACCGCGACCGGTGACGCACCGGTGAGCTGGTCCGCGACCACCGGGGCGTCGTGGCTCTACCTCAGCCAGTCCTCGGGCACCCTGCACCCCGGCGAGTCACTGACGATCAAGGTGTACGTGGACCACCTGCGCGAGCCGTCCGGCCACTGGCGCGCCCGCGTGACCGTCTCGCCCGCCGGTGCGGTCGTCTCCATCCAGGGCTACGGGACGGCCCCCAGCCCCTCCCACCCGGGCCCGAACCCCAGCACACCCGACGACTCCCCGCGCCCGTCGGACCCCGGCCCCGACCCGGACCCCTCCACCTCGCAGCCCCCCGACCCGACGCCCACGGACGACCCGCCGCCCACCTCACCGGACCCGGACCCGACGACCCCGACCGAAGACCCGTCGCCCACCGACGGCACGGGCGGCACGGGCGGCCCCGGCGACCCGGACGGCTCCTCACCACCCCCGAGCGACACCGGCGACCCGAGCCCGACCACTCCGTAGGGACTGTCCGACGAGCCCGCCCGGCTTCAGCGGCCGCCCGCCCCCGGATCCGCCGGATGAGGCGCCAGCAACGGCAGCTGAGACGCCAGCCGCTCCTCGCACAGCTCGACCAGCCGGTCGTACCCCGCCTTGCCCATCAGCTCGATCAGCTCCGGCCGGTAGGAGACGTACACCGGGTCCCCGGCGCCGTGCGCCGACGTCGCCGAGGTGCACCACCAGTGCAGGTCGTGCCCGCCCGGGCCCCATCCCCGGCGGTCGTACTCACCGATCGACACCTGCAGCACTCGCGTGTCGTCCGGCCGGTCGATCCACTCGTACGTCCGCCGCACCGGCAGCTGCCAGCACACGTCCGGCTTGGTCTCCAGCGGCTCCCGGCCCTCCTTGAGCGCCAGGATGTGCAGCGAGCACCCCGCACCGCCCGCGAAACCGGGCCGGTTCTGGAAGATGCACGAGCCCTGGAAGGGCCGGGTCTGCCGGGAGCCCTCGTCGTCCTCGGAGACCCATCCGTCCCGCGTGCCCTCGGCGTGGTGCTGCCAGATGTCCGGCGTGAGCCTCGCCACGTGCTCGGCGACCCGCTTCTCGTCGTCCTCGTCGGAGAAGTGGGCGCCCAGCGAGCAGCACCCGTCGTCCGCGCGGCCCGCCTGGATGCCCTGGCAGCCGCTGCCGAAGATGCAGTTCCAGCGAGAGGTCAGCCATGTCAGATCGCAGCGGAAGACCTGCTCGTCGTCCGCCGGATCCGGAAACTCCACCCACGCGCGTGCGAAGTCGAGCCCCTTCTCGTCGCCCATTTCGCGCTTCTTTTCCTGTTTGCTCCGTTTGGCCGACTTGTCGTCCTTCGCCTTCTTCGTCTTTGGCACGGCTCCAGGGTAAGTCGCCCGAGCGCGAACACGGTGCCGCCGCCCGCCCCGCCGGCAGTAGCGTTCCGTACATGAGACTCGGTGTCCTCGACGTGGGTTCGAACACGGTGCATCTGCTGGTGGTGGACGCCCACCCCGGCGCCCGCCCGCTGCCCGCGCACTCCCACAAGGCCGACCTGCGCCTCGCCCAGCTCCTCGACGAGGACGGCGCCATCGGCCCCGACGGCGTCGACCGCCTGATCGCGGTCGTCCACGACGCCCTCCGCGCCGCCGAGGACAAGGGCGTCGAGGACCTGCTGCCGTTCGCCACCTCCGCCGTGCGCGAGGCGACCAACGCCGACGACGTCCTCGCGCGCGTGCGCACCGAGACCGGCGTCGAGCTGGCGGTCCTCAGCGGCGAGGAGGAAGCACGGCTCACCTTCCTCGCCGTCCGCCGCTGGTTCGGCTGGTCCGCGGGCAAGCTGCTGGTCCTCGACATCGGCGGCGGCTCCCTGGAGATCGCCTACGGCATCGACGAGGAGCCCGACACCGCCGTGTCGCTGCCGCTCGGCGCGGGCCGGCTGACCGCCGCCCGCCTGCCCGGCGACCCGCCCCACCCGGACGACGTCAGGGCGCTGCGCCGCCACGTCCGTACGGAGATCGCCCGGACGGTCGGCGAGTTCAGCCGCTTCGGCGCCCCGGACCACGTGGTCGCCACCTCCAAGACCTTCCGGCAGCTGGCCCGCATCGCGGGCGCCGCCCGCTCCGCCGAGGGCCTGTACGTCCAGCGCGAGCTGAAACGCGCCTCCCTGGAGGCGTGGGTGCCCCGCCTCGCCGCCATGACCGCCGCCGAGCGCGCCGAGCTCCCCGGCGTCTCCGAGGGCCGCGCGAACCAGCTCCTGGCCGGCGCCCTGGTCGCGGAGGCCGCGATGGACCTCTTCCACGTGGAGAGCCTGGAAATCTGCCCGTGGGCCCTCAGGGAGGGCGTGATCCTGCGGCGCCTGGACCACATGGGCCCGGTATAGCGCGCCCCAAAGGGGCGCGGGGAACGGCGCGAGCAACCACGAACCGCCCCGCACCCGCCGTACGTCAATCACCACAACGGCGAAAGGGCACCCCGCACCCACCCAACCCCACCCCGTAACCTGGCCCCCGTGGCAAAACCAAGGGACGTAGTCCGCATCCCGGATGCGAAGGTCGCCCTGTCGACCGCCTCCGTCTACCCGGAGTCGACGGCGACGGCCTTCGAGATCGCCGCGCGCCTCGGCTACGACGGCGTCGAGGTCATGGTCTGGACGGACCCCGTCAGCCAGGACATCGACGCCCTGCGCAGACTCAGCGACTACCACCACATGCCGATCCTGGCCGTGCACGCCCCGTGCCTGCTCATCACGCAGCGCGTCTGGTCCACCGACCCCTGGACCAAGCTCCAGCGCGCCCGGTCCGCCGCCGAGCGGCTCGGCGCGTCCGCCGTCGTCGTCCACCCGCCGTTCCGGTGGCAGCGCCAGTACGCCCGGGACTTCGTCGACGGCATCTGGCGGATGGCGGACGAGACGGACGTACGGTTCGCCGTCGAGAACATGTACCCCTGGCGCTACCGCGACCGCGAGATGCAGGCGTACGCCCCCGACTGGGACGTGACCAAGGACGACTACCGCCACTTCACGATCGACCTCAGCCACGCCGCCACCTCCCGCACCGACGCCCTCGCCATGGTGGACCGCATGGGCGACCGCCTCGGCCACGTCCACCTCGCCGACGGCAAGGGCTCCGCCAAGGACGAGCACCTGGTCCCCGGCCGCGGCAGCATGCCCTGCGCCGAGGTGCTGGAGAGCCTCGCGCACACCGGCTTCGACGGTCACGTCGTCATCGAGGTCAACACCCGTCGCGCGATGTCCAGCGCCGAACGTGAGGCCGATCTCGCCGAGGCGCTGGCCTTCACGCGCCTGCACCTGGCGTCGTCGTCGGCGGCGAAGGCGCAGGGGCGGTGACCGGCACCCCGGAGGGGACCCGCCGCCGCGGCCGCCCCCCGCGCACGGAGTCCGCCGACACCCGCGCCCGCATCCTCACCGCGGCCCGCGAGGAGTTTTCCGAGCGCGGCTACGAGAAGACCTCCGTACGCGGCATCGGCAAGGCGGCGGGCGTCGACGCGGCGCTGGTGCACCACTACTTCGGCACCAAGGAGCAGGTCTTCGAGGCGGCCATCGAGGTCGCCTTCGCGCCCGCGCTCGAGGCGCCGGACGCGATCGGCGACGGCCCGCTCGACGACGTCGGCGAGCGGCTCACCAGGTTCATCATCGGCGTGTGGGAGAACCCCTCCACCCGGAAGCCGGTGCTGGCCATCGTCCGCTCCGCCGTGAACAACGAGACCGCCGCCGCCGTCTTCCGCCGCCTGATCGCCGCCCAGGTGATGCGCCGCGTCGCGGCCCGGCTGGAGCGGCCGGACGCGGAGCTGCGTGTCGAACTGGCGGCGGCGCAGCTGGTGGGGTGCGCGATGCTCCGGTACGTGATCAAGGTGGAGCCGCTGGCCTCGGCCGACCCGGAGGACCTCGTCGCCCGCCTGGCACCGGTCGTACAGGGCCACCTCACCGGTCCCTGAGGTCACATCCATTCACTGCCGACGAGACAGGCATCCCGCATTCCGGACACCTTGTCCCGACCCCTGGATGACCGGCGTACGCTCGACGGCAGTCATAACTCTCCGAAGGAGCGAGCGACGATGCCCGAACTGAGGTCCCGCACAGTCACCCACGGCCGCAACATGGCGGGCGCCCGCGCCCTTATGCGTGCCTCCGGTGTACCCGGCGCGGACATCGGGCGGAAGCCGATCATCGCCGTCGCCAACAGCTTCACGGAGTTCGTGCCGGGCCACACCCACCTGGCCCCGGTCGGCCGGATCGTCAGCGAGGCGGTCGTCGCGGCCGGCGGCATCCCCCGCGAGTTCAACACGATCGCCGTCGACGACGGCATCGCCATGGGCCACGGCGGCATGCTCTACTCCCTCCCCTCCCGCGACCTGATCGCGGACAGCGTGGAGTACATGGTCGAGGCCCACTGCGCCGACGCCCTGATCTGCATCTCCAACTGCGACAAGATCACCCCGGGCATGCTCAATGCCGCCCTGCGGCTGAACATCCCCACGGTCTTCGTCTCCGGCGGCCCGATGGAGTCCGGCCGCGCCACCCTGGTCGACGGCACGGTCCGCACGCTGGACCTGGTCGACGCGATGTCGGAGGCGGTCAACGACAAGATCTCCGACGCGGACATCCTCCGTATCGAGGAGAACGCCTGCCCGACCTGCGGCTCCTGCTCCGGCATGTTCACCGCCAACTCGATGAACTGCCTCACCGAGGCCATCGGCCTCTCCCTCCCCGGCAACGGCTCGGTCCTGGCCACCCACACCGCCCGCAAGGCGCTCTACGAGAACGCCGCCCGCACGGTCCTGGACCTGACCCGCCGCTACTACGAGCAGGACGACGACTCGGTCCTGCCCCGCAACATCGCCACCCCCGCGGCCTTCGCCAACGCCATGGCGCTGGACATCGCGATGGGCGGTTCCACCAACACGATCCTGCACCTGCTGGCCGCCGCCCAGGAGGCGGAGGTCCCCTACGGCCTCACCGAGATGGACGCCCTCTCACGCCGCGTCCCCTGCCTCGCCAAGGTCGCGCCGAACGTCGCCAAGGACCGCACGTACTACATGGAGGACGTGCACCGCGCGGGCGGCATCCCCGCCCTCCTCGGCGAACTGCACCGCGGGGGCCTGCTCAACGAGGACGTCCACTCCGTCCACAGCCCCTCCCTGGCCGACTGGCTGAAGACCTGGGACATCCGCGGCGGCTCCCCCTCCCAGGAGGCCGTCGAGCTGTGGCACGCGGCCCCCGGCTGCGTCCGCTCCGCCGAGGCCTTCTCCCAGTCCGAGCGCTGGGACTCCCTGGACGAGGACGCCGAGGGCGGCTGCATCCGCTCCGTGGAGCACGCCTACTCCAAGGACGGCGGCCTCGCGGTCCTGCGGGGCAACCTCGCCGTGGACGGCTGCGTCGTCAAGACGGCCGGTGTCGACGAGTCGATCTGGACCTTCGAGGGTCCGGCGGTCGTCTGCGAGTCGCAGGAGGAGGCCGTCCAGAAGATCCTCACCCAGCAGGTCAAGGAGGGCGACGTCGTCGTCATCCGCTACGAGGGCCCCAAGGGCGGCCCCGGCATGCAGGAGATGCTCTACCCGACCTCGTACCTGAAGGGCCGCGGCCTCGGCAAGGCCTGCGCCCTGGTCACCGACGGCCGCTTCTCCGGCGGCACGTCCGGCCTCTCCATCGGCCACGCCTCGCCCGAGGCGGCGGCCGGCGGCACCATCGCCCTCGTCGAGGACGGCGACCGTATCCGCATCGACATCCCGAACCGCTCCATCGAGCTGCTGGTCGACGACGCCGAGCTGACCCGCCGCGAGCAGGCCCTGAACGGCCGGTACGCCCCGAAGAACCGCGACCGCAAGGTCTCGGCGGCCCTGAAGGCGTACGCCGCGATGGCGACCAGCGCCGACAAGGGCGCCGTGCGCGACGTGAGCAAGCTGGGCTGACGCCCCCGACGCCCGCCTCGGGCCCCCGACCGCCTGCCTACCAGCCGGCGGGGTCCCGCCCCGCCACCCCGAACACCGTGCCGTCGGGCGCACCCGCGTAGACGTGGCCGCCCGCGAGCACGGGCCGGGGGAGCGCGGCGGGCACGCGGTCCGACTCGGCACCGAGCCGCGGCCGCGTCTGCCCCAGCAGCCGCCCCTCGCGGGCGTCGACACCGAGGAGCCGCCCGTCCGGAGCGGTCACGTACACGTGCCGCCCGTCGGACGCGGGCGCCGAGCCCCGGCTCACGCCCGTCTCCAGCCGCCACCGCTGCTTCCCCGCCGCCATGTCCACGGCCACCAGCGAACCGCCCGCACCCATCAGGTACACGGTGTCCTCGTGCACCCCGGCCTCGGCCTGCGCGACCGGCACGGGCAGCTTCACCCGCCGGACATCCCCCGTACCGGGCGTGTACCGCACCACGGCCTTCGCGTCCCCGTACACGGCACCGCCGGCGACGAGGTACACCGACCCGTCCGCCGCCCCGACGGGCGTCAGCGCCCCGGCCAGTTCCACCTCCCACCGCACGTCACCGGTGGCCGGGTCCACGGCGGTGACCCGGCTCCGCTCCCCGTCCTCCCCGACCGCGCTCACCGCGTACGCCGACGGATCTCCGGCGAAGGAGGAGAAGTACGGCACGGCCTGTCCCGGAATCCGGTGCGACCACTCGACGTCGCCCGAGGCGCTGTCCACGCCGGTGACCGTCCCGTCGGAGCGGGTGAGCAGCAGCGTGTCGCCGACCGCCCGCACTCCGTCGTACTCGGGCCCGTCCTCCTGCCACACCGGCCGGCCCGTGGCGGGATCGAGCGCCTCCAGAGTGCCGATCCGGTCGAGGGAGGGCTGCACCAGGCCGCCCGACACGACCGGCGGTTCACTGCGCACCGCCTCCTCGACCTCGTGCCGCCACAGCGTGCCGCCGTCGGCCGGATCGAGGGCGAAGACCACCCCGGGCCGCGCGCACAGCAGCACCCGCGCCGCGTACGAGCACTGCGGCATCCCTGCGCCCCGCGACTCGGGTGCCGCCTCCCACACGCCGAACCCGCCGGGCGCGCTCCGACCGGCGGGCGCCTTGCGCGCCGCTTCCGCACCGCCGAACACCTGGACCGAGGCGAGCCCGCCCAGCACGGCGAGGCTCACCGCCCCGGCCACCAGGCCCGTCCGCCGCCCCAGCCGCCGCACGGACCACCGCGCGGGCACGTCCGCCCGGCGCCGCCCCGGAGCACTCTCCGCGGGAGCCTCCCGTACGGCGGGGACCTCCCGTACGGCGGGGACCCCCCGTACGGCGGGGACCTCCCGCGCACCCGGAGCCGCCGGAGCCCCCGGAGCCGCCGGAGCCCCCGGAGCCCCCGGAGCCCCCGGAGCCCGCGGAGCCACCGCCCCCGCTTCCTCCTGAGCCGGCTGCAACCGCTGCGCCGGTATGAACACCTGCGTGTCGTACGCCGCCGCCGCCGACCGCAGCTCCCGCATCAGCTCGTCCGGCGTGGGCCGGTCGCCGGGCTCCTTCGCGAGGCACCGCAGCACCAGCGGCGCGAGCGCCTCCGGTACGCCGGTCAGGTCGGGCTCGTCGTGCACGACCTGGTAGGCCACGACGTAGGGACTGTCGGAGTCGAACGGCCCGCGTCCGGTCGCCGCGTGCACCATGAGCGACCCGAGCGCGAACACGTCCGCGGCGGGCCCGACCTCCCGGGGCCGCCGGAACTGCTCGGGCGCCATGAACGGCGGCGTCCCGATCAGCTTCCCCGTCTCCGTGCGCAGTTCACTGTCCTTCGGCCGGGAGATACCGAAGTCGATGACCTTCGGCCCGTCCTCGGCGAGCAGCACGTTGCTCGGCTTCAGGTCCCGGTGCACGACTCCGACCCGGTGGATGTCGCGCAGCGCCTCCGCGAGCCCGGCCATCAGCCGGCGCAACTGGTCCGAATCCATGGGCCCGTTCCGCTTCACCTGCTCGGAGAGCGTCGGACCGGGGATGTACAGCGTGGCCATCCAGGGCCGCCCGCCATCCGGATCGGCGTCCACGACCGGCGCCGTGAAGGCCCCGCTCACCCGCCGCGCCGCGGCCACCTCCTGCCGGAACCGCCCCCTGAACTCGGGGTCCCTGGCATACGAGGCGTGCACGACCTTCACCGCGACCCGCATCCCCGAGGTGCTCCGGGCCAGGTGCACGACGCCCATCCCGCCCGAGCCCAGACAGGACTCCAGACGGTAGTGACCGGCGTACTCCGGAAGTTCCGCTTCCGCACCCGCTCCGGCGTTCGGCTGCGGCGCCATGGAACCACCCCCGTGCTGTTCGTTCGCGCGCGCGACGCTCGGAGCCTAGTCGATGGTTCCGACGGGGCCGAGGCGGCTTGCTAGCCTCCGCGTGCGAGTCGCGAACTGCTGTTCCACGGCTCGCCTCAGGGGAATCAACGGGAATCAACGGGAATCAAAGTGACCCCACGGCACTCGTGGGGCGAACGGGGGAGGTCTTTCATGTCTGCCGACCAGCTCACGGACATCGCGGGCGAGGACGAGAACACGACCGCCGAGTCCGTCACCACGACGGCTGCTGCCGCCGGCTCCTACCCGGTGGCGCCGGGCTACCGGCTGAACGTCCGCAGCGGCCCCGGCACCGGCTACTCCGTCGTCCGGGTCCTGCCCGAGGGGTCGCGGGTGCAGATCTACTGCCAGACGTCGGGCACCCGGGTCTCGGGCCCGTACGGCACCTCGAACATCTGGGACAACATCGGCAGCGGCCAGTACGTCTCCGACGCGTACGTCCGCACCGGCAGCGACGGTTACGTGGCGCCTCGCTGCTGACCTTGTAACAGGGCTGTCCTGAGGACGTCTTAGGAGGTTGCCGAGGGGAACGGCGTGCCGGTCCGAGTGGCTCTTGCTGATCGGAAGCGCCGCTCGCACCGATGGGTACGGGCGGCGGACCGGCACGCCAACCGACTCTGAGGTAGACAACGATGCGCGTTCGCAAGCTGACCATCGCCGCCATGGCCCTCGCCGCCGGTCTCTCGCTCACGGCCTGCCAGAACGACGACGCCACCGACGGGAGCGCCGCCCCGCCGGCCGCCTCCACCGGGTCCTCCTCGACCGGGGGCTCCGCTTCGACGGGCCCGGACCAGCAGGGCGGCACGGACTCCGGGGGGACCCCCGACGCCACGGGCGCCACGGGCGGCACCGGCGGAACCGATGAGGACGGCAAGGCGGCGGCCAAGTGCCGCACCGACGAGCTGGAGATCACGGCGATCGACGCCACGATCGGCGGCGACGACAGGGGCACGGTCGCGGTGGACCTGAAGAACGGCGGCGGCCGGGACTGCTCGCTCGCGGGCCACGCGGGCGTCGACCTGAAGACGAACTCCGGCACCCTGTCCGCCGAGCGCACGGGTGAGCCGGCCCCCTCGATCGTCTTGAAGGACGGGGAGCGGACCACCTTCGGCATCACCTACCCGATCAACGACTCGGGCGGCTCCGGCGTCCGCATCACGGGGCTGGTGGTGACCCCGCCGGACGAGACGAAGTCGGTGACCCTCGACTGGCCGGGCGGTGCCACGCTGCCCGTCACGGACGGCTCCGGCACTCCGGTGCAGGTCGGTCCGCTCGGCAGCGCGGGCCAGGGCGGCTGACCGCAGCGCACGCCCCGGGAGGCGCGCGCCATAATCGACCCGTGAGCGCAGAGAACGGTAAGAACGGCAACCCGGACACCCCCGCGGGCCCCCGCCCCGAACCCCTCCGGTTCTACGGCACGACCTGGGTCCACCACGACAACGGCTACACCGCCCGTCGGGTGGGCCTCGCCGTCGGCTCCCTCGCCGCGGCGGCCGCCGCCTGCTTCGTGCTCCGCGTCGCCTACCAGGGCCTCCAGATCGCGGACATCGGCAGCTTCGTCTCGCTGCTGATGATCGTGATGTTCGCGATCTGCAGCGCGCTCGCCTTCCGCCACACCTGGTCCGCCTTCGGCACCCGCCCCGACCCCGACCGCCAGTCCTCCCTCCGCGGACTGCTGGCCATCGGCTTCGTCGGCTCCCTCCTCGCCTACTTCTTCCGCACCTTCACCGAGGCCCCGGGCGAGAAACTGCACCGCGCGGAGTACGAGAAGGCCCGCGAGGAGTACGAGAAGCGCACCACCCGCCGCTCGGGCAACCCCTCCAAGAAGCGCCGCCGCCACTGACCCCGCCCGGCCACTGACCCCGCCCGGCCACTGACGCCGCCCGGCCACTGACGCCGCCCGGCCACTGACGCCGCCCGGCCACTGACGCCGCCCGGGTGCTGACGCCGCCCACGTCGGCCCGCCGCTGAGGCCGTCAACGCCGGCCCGTTGGTGATGCTGCCTACGCCGCGGCTGCTGAGGCCGTCAACGCCGGCCCGTTGGTGATGCTGCCTACGCCGCGGCTGCTGAGGCCGTCAACGCCGGTCCGTCGCCTACGCCGGTCCGTCGCCTACGCCGCACGCCGTCAACGCCGCCCGTCGCCTACGCCGCACGCCGTCAACGCCGGGCGTCGCCTACGCCAACGCCCGCACCGCCGCCGATGACGCGTTGCCGGGCCCCGCGCGGTCGCTCGCCGCCCGCCCCGGCGTTGGGTCCGCCTGCCCCTGCCCCCGCCCGGTCGGAGCCGGCCCTGCCCCCGCCCCTGCCCGGCACCGGCCTGCGCCCGCACCTGCCCGGCCCGGCGGGGCCCGAGCCCCCGCCCTTCCCGCACCCTCCGTC
>NZ_JAGMUF010000036.1:0-63621 GCF_019049125.1 Streptomyces sp. AC602_WCS936
CGCCCGAGGGGCGGAGAGTGGGGGCCGCCCGCGTGCTGGTGGGCTCGGAGGTCAGGGGAGTGCCGGGGGCGGGGGCCTCCGAGCGCCGGGGCGGGGGACGCCCGAGGGGCGGAGAGTGGGGGCCGCCCGCGTGCTGGCGGGCCCGGGTGCCAGCCGGAGTGGCGGGGGCTGGGCGTGAGACCGCCGGAGGGCCGGGGTGCCCGAGCGTCAGGGGCGCCGCAGGGACGTCCGGTGGTCTACAGCAGCGCCAACTGGCCCTCCGGCCCCTCCTCCTGCCCGTCCAGCACGGACGCGGGCCTACGGGCAGCCGCGGGTACCGGCAGGACGCCCGCCTCGCGCAGCTCGGACGCGGTGATGCGGGCCGTCACCTCCAGCTCCCCGCACCGTGGGCGCACCTCGGCGAGCAGCGCGAGGACCGTGACCAGTTCCAGCAGCTCCGACGTCCAGGTCTGCGGCCAGGCCGCCGGGCGGACCGCCTCCAGCGTGCCCGGCTCGCCCTCCGCGGTGCGAGCCGCGAACCACTGCTCCAGCACCCGGACCCCGCCCGCCTCGAAGTCCCAGGCGCCGGGCGGCACGGGGGAGACGCGACCCTCGTCCAGGTACAGGGCCTCCTCGTCCCGGTCGTAGCGCAGCGTCAACGGGCGCGCGGGCAGCGGGGCGCGGACGTACGGGCGGCGGCCGCCGGGCAGCTTGGGGCGTTCGCCGTCGCGGCGCATCAGCCACAGGGCGCGCCGGCCCAGCTCCACGCCGCGCTCCCACAGCGCCGGGTCCGCGGTGAGCGGAACGCGGGAGTCTGCCCGTACCGTCGCCACCGCCCACGCCAGGACGTCCGGCGGCTCGGGGCGCCGGCCGAGGCGGGCGCCCAGGTGGTCGAGGAGGCCGGGCGCCAGGTTCGGCTCCGCACCGCCGGGGCGGCGGTACAGCGGGCGGACGCGGGCGGGGCCGAACAGCGGCAGCCGGGAGGTCGCGAGGAGCGGAGGGGGTCCTGGGGTCTCGGGGGTGCCGGAGGTGCCGGACGAGGTGCCTGGGGCGCCGGTGGCCGCCACGACGAACACCTGCCGTTCGTCCGCCACCCGCCACAGCTCCGGACGGGCCGCGTCGATCAGCCGCTGGTCCGGGATCAGCCACTGCTCGTCGAAGGGCGCGCGCAGCACCCGGACCGGTTCCGGACACGGCCCCGAGGCGCGCAGCAGCTTCTCCGTGCCGCCGGACGTGCCCGGCAGCCGCCCGACCGCCGTGTGCAGCGTGCGGGAGCGCGTCGGTTCGAACAGGGCCTCGCGGTCGGGGCCCTCGGCCTTCACCAGGGCCTCCCAGCGGGCCTTCAGGGATGCCGCGTCGGGGGCCGCCGGCCACCCCCGGCCGAGCCGCGGCGGTGCGACGGACCACGGCATGAGGTCCGCCAGCGGCGGGGCGTCGTCGTGCGTCACGCTGGGCATCGTACGACGGGGCACCACACGCTCACGTGGCGTCCAGGGTGACCGTGAAGGAGAAGCGGTCGCCCCGGTAGTGGATGACCGCCACGTCCAGCACCCGGCCCGCCGTGTCGTACGTGATGCCGGTGTAGTGCAGGATCGGGCTGAGCAGCGGCACTTCGAGCAGCCGAGCCGTCTCCGGGTCGGCGAGCCGGGCCTGAACAGTGTCCGTGATCCGGCTGATGTCCATGCCCAGCACGTCCCGCAGCACCTTGGTCATCGGCCGGCGGACCAGGTCGTCGGGGTCGATGCGGGCGGCCAGTTCGGGACGGACGTAGTTGCGGGCGTGGTTGGTGGGCTCGCCGGTCTGCTCGTCGCAGCGCAGCCGGTGGTACGTCCCCACCTGCGGCAACTCCGGGAAGTGCTCGGCGATTTCGGGCGGCACGGGCCCGGTGCCGTGGTCCAGCAGCTCGGCCTTCATGCCGGACTGCTGGGCCACGATCGCGTCCACCGAGCCCAGCAGCCGCACCGGTGCGCCCCGCCTGACGTCCGGCTCGATGAACGTGCCGCGCCGCCGGTGGCGGGTGATCAGCCCCTCGTCCTCCAGCTCCTTCAGCGCCTGCCGCATGGTCAGCACGCTCACCCCGTAGTGTCCGGCCAGCTGCTCCTCCGTGGGCAGCCGCAGCGGGTCCCGGGGCGAGCGGCCCAGTATCGACGCGCGCAGCGACTGCGACACCTGGTACCAGAGCGGCAGCTTGCGGTTCAGGACGATGGAGTCCGGGGCGAAGGAGGTCACGGGCCATCCGTACCGGTAGTGAATCCTCAGTGCAAGGGGCGGAAGTGACGCTCCAGGCCCTGCCAGACGTCGTCGTAGCCCTGCTGCAGGTGCTCGGCGCGGGCCGCCTGGGGCGTGAGCGTCACCGGCCAGCGCGTCTCGAACATGAACGCCAGTCCGTCGTCGATCCGCTGCGGCTTCAGCTCGGCGGCGCTCGCCCGGTCGAAGGTCTCCCGGTCCGGGCCGTGCGCCGACATCATGTTGTGCAGCGAGCCGCCGCCCGGCACGAAGCCCTCCGCCTTGGCGTCGTAGGCCCCTTCGATCAGGCCCATGTACTCGCTCATCACGTTCCGGTGGAAGTACGGCGGTCGGAAGGTGTCCTCGCCCACCAGCCAGCGCGGCGCGAACACCACGAAGTCGACGCCCGCGAGGCCCGGGGTGTCGGAGGGGGAGGTGAGCACCGTGAAGATCGACGGGTCCGGGTGGTCGTACGAGATGGTGCCGATGACGTTGAAACGGCGCAGGTCGTAGACGTACGGCACGTGGTTGCCGTGCCAGGCGACCACGTCGAGCGGGGAGTGGTCGTACGTGGCCGTCCAGAGGTTGCCGCAGAACTTGTTGACCACCTCCACCGGGCCCTCGACGTCCTCGTACGCGGCGACCGGCGCCATGAAGTCCCGGGCGTTGGCGAGCCCGTTGGCGCCGATCGGGCCGAGGTCGGGGAGCTGGAAGGGGGCGCCGTAGTTCTCGCAGACGTAGCCGCGGGCGTCGGCGTCGAGCAGCTCCACGCGGAAGCGGACCCCGCGCGGGACCAGCGCCACGTGACCGGGCTCGGCGTGCAGCAGCCCGAACTCGGTGCGCAGCAGCAGGCCGCCGCGCTCCGGCACGATCAGCAGCTCGCCGTCGGCGTCGCTGAAGACCCGCTCCATGGACGACGTGGCGTGGTAGAGGTGCACGGCCATGCCGGTGCGCTGCGTCGCGTCGCCGTTGCCGCCCAGCGTCCACAGGCCCGCGAGGAAGTCGGTGCCGGCCTCGGGCTCGGGCAGCGGGTTCCACCGCAGCCGGTTCGGGTCCGGCACCGCCTGGGTGAAGGGGGCGGTGCGGATCGGGCCGTTGCCCGTGCGGGTGAACGCCGGGTGGGCGGCCGACGGGCGGATCCGGTACAGCCACGAGCGGCGGTTGTGCGCCCTCGGCTCGGTGAACGCCGTGCCGCTCAGCTGCTCCGCGTACAGGCCCAGCGGGGCCCGCTGCGGCGAGTTCCGGCCTTCGGGCAGCGCGCCCGGAACCGCCTCCGAGCTGTGCTCGTTGCCGAAGCCGGACAGGTAGGCCAGCCCCTCCGCGGTCTTCCGCGCGTCCCCACTCATCGATCGCTCCCTCGCAACCCGTGTCCCACCCGATTCCTATGGGACACCGTAGGATTGCGGTTTCCCGGGCGCAAGAGGTCGTACGGGCTTCCCGGCGCACACTCGTCCCCATGCCTGTCATACCTGTCCCTCCGCAGGATGATGACCGGAACCAGACCTCCGGGCGATCCGCACGGTCGGACCGGTGTTCTAGTCTCTCGTTATGTCGTGGACGCGGAGAGTGCTCGCCGTGCTCGCGGTCTGTGTCCTGCTGCTGACCGGATCCGTGGGCTGCGGCTCCAGTGACGCCGGCGAACCGGAGGCCGGTGATTCGGCCACACCGGTGGGCAGGCTGCTCGACGCCACCGACGAGGAGGGCCGGAGCTACCGCGAGGTGGACGCCGAGCACGCGCCGGAGGTCGGCATCGAGGTGCAACCGGCCGGCGACGACAGCTGGGACGTACGGCTGACCGTGCGCGACTTCAGATTCTCGCCGGCGGGCACGGAGAGCAGAGCGGTGCCCGGCCGCGGCCTCGCCCACCTCTTCCTCGACGGTGATCTCATCGCGCGCCTGCGCGGCCCGGACCACCGCCTCGACGCGGACCTCGTGCCACGCGGCACGCACCAGCTCACGGTCCGTCTCTACGCCGACGACGGCACCGTCTGGGCCGTCGACGGCAAACCCGTCGAGAGCACGGCGGACGTCACGGCGTCGGACGCGGAGCCGACCGAGGCGACGCGGCCGGAGGAGATACCGGAGGGCGCGGGGAGCCGGACGCCGTCCGACCCCGCGGCGGCCCGATGAGTACGGACACCGCTCCCTTCCGTACCGGAGGTCGTACCGGAGGTCGCAGTTCACCCGAGCGCGGCGGGAGGGCATCATGAGCACCGTGTACCGAGCGACCCCGCTCCGCCGTGCCCCCGTGCAGCGGCGCAGCGCCGAACGGCTGACCAGGATCCTCGACGCCTGCGCCGACCTCCTCGACGAGGTCGGCTACGACGCGCTGAGCACCCGGGCCGTGGCGCTGCGCGCGGACGTCCCCATCGGCTCGGTGTACCGCTTCTTCGGCAACAAGCGGCAGATGGCCGACGCGCTGGCCCAGCGCAACCTGGAGCGCTACGCGGAGCGCGTCACCGAACGGCTGACGGAGTCGGCCGACGGCGGCTGGCGCGGGGCGCTGGACGCGGTGCTCGACGAGTACCTGGCGATGAAGCGGACCGCGCCCGGCTTCTCCCTGATCGACTTCGGCAACCAGATCCCGGTGGGCGACCGCCACGCCGTCCCCAACCACCGCGTCGCCGACCGGCTCACCGAGCTGCTCTCCGGCTACGTCGGCCGCCGCCCCGACGACGATCTGCGACGCGCCTTCCTGGTCGCCGTGGAGACCGCCGACACCCTCGTGCAGCTCGCCTTCCGGGTCGCGCCGGACGGGGACGAGAAGATCATCGCGGAGGCCAGGGAGCTGCTCCGGGCGTATCTGGGGCGGGTTCTGGACTGACGGTCCGCCGTCCACGACCGTTCAGCTGTTCACGCGGTGGTCGGCCCAAGGTCTCCCCAGCATGCCTACCGGTCGGTATGCTCGCGCCGAGAGGTCAACGCCGCCGCCCTCCCGGGAGGACCCGTGTCCCGCACCGCCCTGCGTATCTGCCCCCTGTGCGAGGCCACCTGCGGCCTGGCCCTCACCATCGACGGCACCACCGTCACCGCCGCCCGCGGCGACCGCGACGACGTCTTCAGCCGAGGGTTCATCTGCCCCAAGGGCGCATCCTTCGGGGCCGTCGACTCCGACCCCGACCGGCTGCGCACGCCCCTGGTGCGCAGGGACGGCGAACTGCGCGAGGCCACCTGGGAGGAGGCGTTCGACGCGGTCGCCGCCGGTGTCCGGCCCGTCGTCGAGCGGTACGGACCGCACTCCGTCGGCGTGGTCCTCGGCAACCCCAACGTGCACACCATGGCCGGAGCCCTCTACCCGAACCTCCTGCTCGGCGCCCTCGGCACCCGCAGCCTGTTCACCGCGTCCACGCTGGACCAGATGCCGAAGCACGTCTCCAGCGGGCTGCTCTTCGGCGACGCGAACGCCATCCCGGTCCCCGACCTCGACCGCACCGACCACCTGCTCCTCATCGGCGCCAACCCGCTGGAGTCCAACGGCAGCCTGTGCACCGCACCGGACTTCCCCGGCCGGCTCAAGGCGCTCAGGGCCCGCGGCGGCACCCTCACCGTCATCGACCCGCGCCGCACGCGCACCGCGAAGCTCGCCGACCGGCACGTGGCGATCCGCCCCGGCACCGACGCGCTGCTGCTGGCCGCGATGGTCCACGTCCTGTACGAGGAGGGCCTGGTCGACCTCGGCGCGCTGGCCCCGCACGTCGAGGGAGCCGGCGAAGTCGAGGACGCCCTGCGCGACTTCACCCCCGAGTCCGTCGCCGCCGCCTGCGACGTGGACGCCGGCGTGACCCGCGCCCTCGCCCGCGAACTCGCCGCCGCCCCCACCGCCGCCGTCTACGGCCGCATCGGCAGCTGCACCGTCCCGCACGGCACCCTCGCCAGCTGGCTCGTGGACGTCCTCAACGTCCTCACCGGGAACCTCGACCGCCCCGGCGGCGCCCTCTTCCCGCAGGCGGCCACCGACCGGACACCCCGCCCCGCCGGACCCGGCCGCGGCTTCGCGCTCGGCCGCTGGCACTCCCGGGTGAGCGCTCACCCCGAGGCCAAGGGCGAGCTTCCGCTGTCCGCCCTCGCCGAGGAGATCGACACCGCCACCGACGAGGGCGAGCCGGTCCGCGCGCTGCTCACCGTGGCCGCCAACCCCGTCCTGTCCGCACCCGACGGCGACCGCCTCGACAAGGCGCTGGCCTCGCTCGACTTCATGGTGAGCGTCGACCCGTACCTGAACGAGACCTCGCGCCACGCCCACGTCGTCCTACCGCCACCCCCGCCGGCGCAGAGCCCGCACCACGACTTCGCCTTCAACACCCTGGCCGTGCGCAACCAGGTCCGCTACACCCGCCCCGCCGTCCCGCTGGAGCCGGGCCGGATGGCCGAGACCGAGATCCTGGCCCGCCTCACCCTGGCCGTCACCGGCGGGCACGGCACCGACCCGGCCACCGTCGACACCATGGTCGTCCGGCAGACCCTCGACAAGGCCGTACGGGACCCGCACTCACCCGTCCACGGCCGCGACCCCGGCGAGCTGGCGGGCCGCCTCACCGGCGCGAACGGCCCCGAGCGGCGCCTCGACCTGATGCTGCGCCTCGGCCCGTACGGAGACGGCTTCGGCGCCCGCCAGGACGGGCTGACCCTGGACCGGCTGCTCGCCCACCCCCACGGCGTCGACCTCGGCCCGCTGCGCCCGCGCCTCCCGCAGCCGCTGAAGACTCGCAGCGGCAAGGTGGAGCTGCTGCCGGGACCGATCGCCGCCGACCTGCCGCGCCTCAGGCGGGCCCTGGCCGAGCGCCCCGCCGGGCTCGTCCTCGTCGGCCGCCGCCACCTGAGGTCCAACAACAGCTGGATGCACAACGTCCCCGCCCTCACCGGCGGCTCCAACCGCTGCACCCTGCACCTGCATCCCGACGACGCCGAACGCCTCGGCGTGGGCGACGGTCAGCCCGTGCGCGTCAAGGGCGCCGGGGGAGAGGTGACCGCCCTCGCCGAGGTCACCGACACCGTCCGGCCCGGCGTGGTGAGCCTGCCGCACGGCTGGGGCCACGACCGCCCCGGCACCCGCCTCACCCACGCCGCGACCGACCCCGGCGTCAACGTCAACCAGCTCCTCGACGGCAGCCGGCTCGACCCGCTCTCCGGCAACGCGGTCCTCAACGGCGTACCCGTAACGCTCACACCGCTGACCGACGCAAAGCTGTGACCTGGAGTTTTGCGCTTATTGCTCGCATGTCAACGTCTTGTTAACGCGGCTTCACGGCACCTAACGTCGCTCGCACCGCCTGCCCCGGTGGAATGTTCAAGGGCGAACGTTAGGTACTCACACATGCTGACCATCCTCGGCTTCGCCATGATCGCGACCTTCCTGGTCCTGATCATGATGAAGAAGATGTCGCCGATCGCGGCGCTCGTGCTGATCCCCGCGCTGTTCTGCGTGTTCGTCGGCAAGGGCGCCCACCTCGGCGACTACGTCATCGACGGCGTGTCCAGCCTCGCCCCCACCGCGGCGATGCTCATGTTCGCGATCGTCTACTTCGGGGTGATGATCGACGTCGGGCTCTTCGACCCGATCGTCCGGGCCATCCTGAGGTTCTGCAAGGCCGACCCGATGCGCATCGTCGTCGGGACCGCCCTGCTCGCCGCCATCGTCTCGCTGGACGGCGACGGCTCCACCACCTTCATGATCACGGTCTCGGCGATGTACCCGCTGTACAAGCGGCTGAAGATGAGCCTGGTCGTGATGACCGGTGTCGCCGCGATGGCCAACGGCGTGATGAACACCCTGCCGTGGGGCGGCCCCACCGCCCGCGCCGCCACCGCGCTGAAGGTCGACGCGACCGACATCTTCGTCCCGATGATCCCGGCCCTCGCCGTCGGTCTGCTCGCGGTCGTCGTCCTGGCGTACGTGCTCGGTCTGCGCGAGCGCAGGCGGCTGGGCACGCTGACGTTGGACGAGGCGCTGGTGCGAGAGCCGGAGAGCGAGACGGTGCTGGTCGGGGCGGGCTCGGGCGCGAAGTCCGGGGCCAAGTCCGGGGCCGGTGCGGGTACGGGGGCGGGTGCCGCGGCCTCCGGCCACGACGGCTCCGGTGGGGACGCCGCCGCCCCGGACGCCGACTCGGACGACGACTTCCAGGGCCTCGACCCCAACCGCGCCACCCTGCGCCCCAAGCTGTACTGGTTCAACGCGCTGCTCACAGTGGCGCTGCTCACCGCCATGATCATGGAGCTGCTGCCGATCCCGGTGCTGTTCCTGATCGGCGCCGCGCTCGCGCTCACCGTCAACTTCCCGCACATCCCCGACCAGAAGGCCCGGATCGCGGCCCACGCCGACAACGTCCTCAACGTCTCCGGCATGGTCTTCGCCGCCGCCGTCTTCACCGGCGTCCTCACCGGCACCGGCATGGTCGACCACATGGCCAACTGGCTCGTGGACACCATCCCCGACGGCATGGGCCCGCACATGGGCCTGGTCACCGGCCTGCTCAGCCTGCCGCTGACGTACTTCATGTCGAACGACGGCTTCTACTTCGGCATCCTCCCGGTGCTCGCCGAGGCCGGTCAGGCGCACGGCGTGTCGACGATCGAGATCGCCCGCGCCTCGATCGTCGGCCAGCCGCTGCACATGTCCAGCCCGCTCGTCCCGGCCGTCTACGTCCTGGTCGGCATGGCCAAGGTCGAGTTCGGCGACCACACCAAGTTCGTCGTGAAGTGGGCGGTCCTGACGAGCCTGGTCATTCTCGCGGCGGGCATCCTGTTCGGCATCATCTGATCATTCGTCATCATCCGATGATCGGCCCGATTCCCCGGACGGCTCCGTGACGGAGCCGTCCGGGGAACCGGCGGTTCGGAAAGGAAACAATCATGGCGCCCGGTGGGAACCGCGGCTGGCTGCTCCGCCTCGTCATCGCCTTCGGCTTCGCGCAGGGGGCGGTGTCGATGGCCCGGCCCGCCGTCTCCTACCGGGCCCTCGCGCTGGGCGCCGACGAGCGCGCGGTCGGCGTCATCGCCGGTGTATACGCGCTGCTGCCCCTGTTCGCCGCCGTCCCGCTCGGCCGCCGCACCGACCACGGTCGCTGCGCGCCGCTGCTGCCCGTCGGCGTGGTCCTCATCGCGGGCGGCTGCGCGCTGAGCGGCGTCGCCGGCTCCCTGTGGGCGATGGCCCTGTGGAGCGGCGTGATGGGCCTCGGCCACCTGTGCTTCGTGATCGGCGCCCAGTCGCTGGTCGCCCGCCAGTCCGCGCCGCACGAACAGGACCGCAACTTCGGCCACTTCACCATCGGCGCCTCGCTCGGCCAGCTGGTCGGCCCCATCGCTGCGGGCGGGCTGATCGGCGGCCACGACATGGCGGGCAGCAGCGCGCTGGCCCTGGTGGTGGCGGGCGCGGGCGCGGCGGTCGCGTTCACGTCGCTGTGGCGCATAGAGCACCCGGGGGCCGCCAAGTCCCGTACGGAAGCGGGCGCGCGCGTGCCCGTGGGGAGCATCCTGCGCGCCCGGGGCGTACCCGCGGGCATCCTGATCAGCCTGTCCGTGCTGTCCGCCACCGACATCCTCACCGCCTACCTGCCGGTGGTCGGCGAGCACCGGGGCATCTCCCCGGCCGTGATCGGCGTCCTGCTCAGCCTCCGTGCGGCGGCCACCATCGCCTGCCGGCTGGTGCTGACGCCCCTGCTGCGGCTGCTGGGCCGCACGGCGCTGCTCACCGTCACCTGTCTGCTGGCCGCCCTGCTGTGCGCGGGCGTCGCGCTGCCGGTGCCGGTGTGGGCACTCGCGCTGATGCTGGTCGTCCTCGGCTTCTGCCTCGGCGTCGGCCAGCCGCTGTCCATGACGACTGTCGTCCAGGCGGCCCCCGACGACGCCCGCTCCACCGCCCTCGCCCTGCGCCTGACCGGAAACCGCCTCGGCCAGGTCGCCGCGCCCGCCGCGGCCGGCCTCATCGCGGGCGTCGCGGGCGTCGCCGCGCCGTTCGTGATGCTCGGCGCGCTGCTGCTCCTGTCCTCGGGCGTCGCCCTGCGCTCCCCGTCCGGCGAGCCGGCCGCCGACGGTGACGTCCGGCGGCGGACTGGCAAGATGACACGAACCGCGTCGGAAAGCAGGGAGCGAACATGATCCTGGTCCTCTTGTCCGCAGTACTCCTCCTGGCCGTGGGCGGCTGCGTCTGCGTGGTGTGGGCGGCCCGGGGCGGCCCCCGCTGGACGCGGGCGGTGGCCAAGGGGACGCTCCTGGCGGGCGAACTGGTGCGCGCGCCGGGCCGCGGCGGGAACGGCCGGAGCAACGGCCGCGACTCGGACGACTGAGGCGCCGCCGCACCCTGAAGCCGCGCCCTGAACACGATCGTCCGCTTTCTCACCAGATGGACACCCGCACCGAGATTGGGTCCGGCGTCTTCCCCCGGCCGCGCACATTCCGTTAACTTCCGTGACTCACACGCCCCGTACGACCCGCACGAGGGCGTCCGACCGCGGAGCACCAGCGCTCAGTGAGCCCCCGGGGGACCTCTCATGACACGCGCCATCTCCCTGCACGACGTGAGCAAGACCTACGCGCGAGGCGTCCGCGTGGTGGACCGGCTGTCGCTGGACATCGCGCCCGGCGAGTTCCTCGTCCTGCTCGGCCCGTCCGGCTGCGGCAAGTCCACCGTGCTGCGCATGATCGCCGGTCTGGAGGAGATCACCGAGGGCAGGCTGCTGCTGGACGGCGCCTACGCCAACGACCTGCTCCCCTCCGAGCGGAGCATGGCGATGGTCTTCCAGAACTTCGCCCTCTACCCCAACATGACGACCCGCGGGAACATCGGCTTCCCGTTGCGCGTCGAGGACCCGCAGGCCGACCACGGCCCGCGCGTGGACGCCACCGCCCGGATGCTGGGCATCGAGGACCTCCTCGACCGCTTCCCCGCCGAACTCTCCGGCGGGGAGCGCCAACGCGTCGCCATGGGCCGCGCCATCTCCCGCCGCCCCACCGCCTTCCTGATGGACGAGCCCCTGTCCAACCTCGACGCCAAGCTCCGCAACCACCTGCGCGCCGAGATCACCAAGCTGACCCGCGAGTTGGGCGTCACCACCGTCTACGTCACCCACGACCAGTCCGAGGCGATGTCCCTCGGCGACCGCGTCGCCGTCCTGCGCGGAGGCGTGCTGCAACAGGTGGACAGCCCCCGCGCGGTGTACGCGCTGCCGCGCAACGTCTTCGTCGCCGCCTTCATCGGCACCCCGCGCATCAACCTGCTGCGCGGCCTGGTTCGGGCCCCGCTGGACGGCGCGATGACCATCAGCCTCGGCAAGCAGTACCTGCGCCTGCCCGAGCCGCTCTCCCTGGACCACCAGTTGCTCCGGGTCCAGCAGGGCCGCGAGGTCATCGTCGGCCTGCGCTCGGAGGCCGTGCGGATCGCCAAGCCCTCCTCCGCCCGCCCCGGCGAGGTGCTGCTCACCGGCCTGGTGGAGCACGTCGAGTTCCAGGGCCACGAGGTCCTCGTCCACTTCGACACCGGTTCGCACCCGGCCGTCGTCCCCGACCTGGAGGCCCCCCGCCCCGCCGCCCGCCCGGCCCGGCGCCGCCGTAGCGACGGCACGGTCCTGGAGCGGCTGAAGGAACGGGCCGGTGCCCTGCGCGCCGGACCGGTCGTCGTCATGGACGAGCCCCTGTCGGACCCCGGCGCCGAACCCGCGGTCGCCGCCCCGGACGGCCGCCTCCCCGGCGACCTGATCGTCCGCACCACCCCCGACATCGACCTGCGCCACGGCATGCAGGTCCCCCTCCTGGTCGACCTCGCCCACCTGTTCGTCTTCGACCAGCACGGCGACCGGATCTGCCCCGCCCCGGCGCGGCTGCCCGACCTGGAGGAGTGACACCGCCGGGATTCCGGCCCTCCGGGAAGGTGACCCGCGCCACCATGACGGCCGCCCCTGGTGCCGTAAAACTATCGGCGCTAGTTTGGGGCTCGGACGACGAGGCCCGCCCGGAAGGAACCCGATGAAGGCACACGACGGCATGTACATCGACGGCGCCTGGCGAGACGCCGACGGACGGGACACGATCGACGTCGTGAACCCGGCCGACGGGCAGGTCATCGGCCAGGTCCCGGCCGGCACCGCCCTGGACGTCGACACCGCCGTACGGGCCGCGCGCGCCGCCCTGCCGGGCTGGGCCGCCACCCCGCCCGCCGAGCGCGCCGCACGTCTGTCCGCGCTGCGGGACGTGCTGGTGGCCCGCAAGGACGAGATCGCCGGGACCGTCACCGCCGAGCTGGGCTCGCCGCTGAAGTTCTCGCAGGCCGTGCACGCCGCCGCCCCCATCGCGGTGGCCGGTTCCTACGCCGAGCTGGCGGCGACGTACGCCTTCGAGGAGAAGGTCGGCAACTCCGTCGTCCACCACGAGCCGATCGGCGTCGTCGGCGCCATCACGCCCTGGAACTACCCCCTCCACCAGATCGTCGCCAAGGTCGCCCCGGCGCTCGCGGCCGGCTGCACGATCGTGCTGAAGCCCGCCGAGGACACCCCGCTCACCGCCCAGCTCTTCGCCGAGGCGGTGCACGAGGCCGGCGTCCCCGCCGGCGTCTTCAACCTGGTGACCGGCCTCGGCCCGGTCGCCGGGCAGGCCCTCGCCGAGCACCCGGGCATCGACCTGGTCTCCTTCACCGGCTCCACCGCCGTGGGCCGCCGGATCGGCGCCACCGCGGGCGCCGCGGTCAAGCGGGTCGCCCTGGAACTCGGCGGCAAGTCCGCCAACGTGATCCTCCCCAGCGCCGACCTCGCCAAGGCCGTGAACGTCGGCGTCGCCAACGTCATGTCCAACTCCGGCCAGACGTGCAGCGCCTGGACCCGGATGCTGGTCCACCGCGACCAGTACGACCAGGCCGTGGAGCTGGCCGCCGAGGCCGCCGCCAAGTACGCCGACCGGATCGGCCCCCTGGTCAACGCCAAGCAGCAGGAACGCGTGCGCGGCTACATCGAGAAGGGCGTCGCCGAGGGCGCGCGCCTGGTGGCCGGCGGCCCCGAAGCACCGCGCGAGGAGGGCTGCTTCGTCAGCCCGACGGTCTTCGCCGACGTGACCGAGGACATGACCATCGCCCAGGAGGAGATCTTCGGCCCCGTCCTGTCGATCCTCCGCTACGACGACGAGGACGACGCCCTGCGCATCGCCAACGGCACGGTCTACGGCCTCGCCGGCGCCGTCTGGGCCGGGGACGAGGCCGAGGCGGTCGCCTTCGCCCGCCGCATGGACACCGGTCAGGTCGACATCAACGGCGGCCGCTTCAACCCGCTGGCCCCCTTCGGCGGCTACAAGCAGTCCGGCGTGGGCCGCGAGCTGGGCCTGCACGGCCTGACCGAGTACCTCCAGACCAAGTCCCTCCAGTTCTAGCCACGGGAGCACTCCACGTCATGGCCGTCCGTACCGCTGTCCGTGCCGCCGTCGTCCCCGCCGTGGGCGCCCCCCTGGAGGTCACCGGGATAGAGCTGCCCGATCCCGGCCCGGGGCAGATCCGGGTGAAGCTCGCCGCCGCCGGCGTCTGCCACTCCGACCTGTCCCTCTCCAACGGCACCATGCGCGTCCCGCTGCCCGCCGTCCTCGGTCACGAGGGCGCCGGCACGGTCCTCTCCGTCGGCGAGGGCGTCACCCACGTCGCCCCCGGCGACGACGTCGTCCTCAACTGGGCCCCGTCCTGCGGTGCCTGCCACGCCTGCTCCCTCGGCGAGGTCTGGCTCTGCGCGAACGCCCTGACCGGCGCCGCGAACGCGCACGCCCGCCGCGCCGACGACGGCACCGACCTGCACCCCGGGCTCAACGTCGCCGCGTTCGCCGAGGAGACCGTGGTGGACGCCGGGTGCGTGCTGCCCTGCCCCGACGGCATCCCGCTCACCGACGCCGCGCTGCTCGGCTGCGCCGTCCTCACCGGCTACGGCGCCGTCCACCACTCGGCGAAGGTCCGCGAGGGCGAGACGGTCGCCGTGTTCGGCGTCGGGGGAGTGGGCCTCGCCACCCTCCAGTCGGCCCGGATCGCGGGCGCCTCGAAGATCGTCGCCGTCGACGTGTCCCCGGAGAAGGAGGAGCTGGCCCGCGCCGCCGGCGCCACCGACTACCTCGTCGCCTCCGACACCACCGCCCGCGAGATCCGCGCCCTCACCGGCAAGCAGGGCGTCGACGTCGCCGTCGAGTGCGTCGGCCGCGCGGTCACCATCCGCACCGCCTGGGAATCCACCCGGCGCGGCGGACGCACCACGGTCGTCGGTATCGGCGGCAAGGACCAGCAGGTCACCTTCAACGCCCTGGAGATCTTCCACTGGGGCCGCACCCTCTCCGGCTGCGTCTACGGCAACGCCGACCCCGCCCGCGACCTCCCGGTGCTGGCCGAGCACGTCCGCGCCGGCCGCCTGGACCTCGGCGCCCTGGTGACCGAACGCATCGCCCTGGACGGCATCCCGGCCGCCTTCGAGAACATGCTGGCGGGCAAGGGCGGGCGGGCGCTGGTGGTGTTCTGACACCGATGGTCTTCCAGCCGCCCGCGTCGGGAGCACGCGGGACACGGAGGGTGCCGGGACCGCCCCGGCACCCCCTGCCCCCGTGCCTGCGCACCGCCGCCCCCGACGGTCGCCCTTCGATAAACATCCCGCACGACCGTTGACCACATACCGTCCGGTCAGTACGTTCCCGGGAACGTCCCACACGTCCCCGACGTCCCCCGTACCACCGGAGCGTGCACGTATGGACACCCCTCCCTCCGCTCAGCCCCTCCCCACCACCGCCCCGCCCGCGGCCCCCAACCGCCGCCGAGTCGCCACCGCCGCCGCCCTCGCGTCGGCCGTCGAGTGGTACGACTACTTCGTCTTCGGCATCGCCGCCGCCCTCGTCCTCGGCGACCTGTACTTCCCGGCGGGCAGCCCCACCGCCGGGGTCCTGGCCGCCTTCGCCACCTTCGCCGTCGGCTTCCTCGCCCGGCCGATCGGCGGCGTCGTCGCCGGTCAGCTCGGCGACAAGAGGGGCCGCAAGCCGATGCTGGTCCTCGCGCTCACCCTCATGGGCGTGGCCACCACGGGCATCGGCCTGCTGCCCACCTACGAGACCATCGGCGTCGCCGCCCCGATCCTGCTGGTCCTGCTCCGCATCGTGCAGGGCGTCGCCGTCGGCGCCCAGTGGGGCGGCGCGATGCTGCTGGCCACCGAGTACGCCCCCGAGGGCAAGCGCGGCATCTACGGCAGCGTCGTCCAGCTCGGTGTCCCCATCGGCGTGGTCACCGCCAACACCGTCTTCCTGCTGGCCGGGGCGTTCACCTCCGAGTCGGCCTTCGAGGCCTGGGGCTGGCGGGTGCCGTTCGTGGTCGGCCTGCTCGTCCTCGGTCTCGCCTGGTACATCCACACCCGCGTCGAGGAGACCCCCGAATTCCGGGCGGCCGAACGGGCGCTGGCCGAGAAGGAGCGGGGCGAGCAGTCCTCGCCCCTGCGCACGATCATGCGCGAGCACCTGGGCACCGTGCTGCTGGCCGGCGGCTCCTTCGCCGTGAACACCGCGACGTTCTACATCCTCATCACCGGCGTCCTCGACTACACCACCCGCGAACTGGACATGGAGCACGGCGCGGTGCTCGCCGTCTCGCTCTGCGTCAGCCTCACCCAGCTGGTGCTGATCCCGGCCGCCGCCGCCCTGTCCGACAAGTTCGGCCGCATCCGGGTCTACACCGCCGGCGCGGTCGGCATCGCCGTGTGGGCGGTCCCGCTGTTTCTGCTCATCGACACCGGCTCGCTGGTGTGGCTGGCGGTCGGCACCTTCGTCGCCAGCTGCTTCCTCAGCATCATGTACGGCCCCCAGGCCGCCCTGTTCGCCGAGCTGTTCACGCCGGAGATGCGCTACACCGGCGCCTCGCTCGGCTACCAGATCGCGGCCGTCGGCGGGGGCGGGCTCGCACCCTTCGTCATGGTGCTGCTCCTGGAGGTGACGGGCACCTCGATGGCCGTCTCCGGCTACATCATCGCCCTCTCGGTGATCGCCCTGGTGTCCATCAAGGTGCTGGCCGGCCGGGCGCGTTCACGCTGACCGCGAGGCGTTCTCGGGCCGCGACTCCAGGGCTTCGGCCGAGGTCGCGGCCCGCGTCCGCTTCCGGGAGCGCGACACGGCCACGCCCGCCAGGCACAGCGCGCCGCCGGCCAGGGTGAGCGGCCCCGGCACCTCGTCGAGGGCCAGCCACGACATCAGGACCACGAGTGCGGGTACGGCGTACGTGGTCGCGCCCATGCGGCCGGCGGTCGTACGGGCCAGGGCGTACGCCCACGTCGTGAATGCCAGCGCGGTCGGGAACACGCCCAGGTAGACCATGTTCAGCGTCGCGGAGAGCGGCGCGTCGGCCGCCTCCGACACCAGCTGCCCGGTGAACGGCAGGCAGAGCACCGCGCCGACCAGGCATCCGTACGTCGTCACCTGGAGCGCGCTCGCGTGGCCCAGCGCGGGCTTCTGGGCCACCACCCCGCCCGCGTACGCCACGGCGGCCAGCAGGCACAGCACCACCCCGAACAGCGAGGAACCGCCCTCGCCGGACATCGACAGCCCCACGGTCACCGCACCGGCGAACGACACCGCCATCCCCGCCAGCAGCCTCGGCGGCAGCGCGTCCCCGAGCAGCCGGGCGCCGAGCAGGGCGATGAGGATCGGTCCGACGTTCACCACGAGGGCGGCCGTACCGGCGTCCACCTGCTGCTCGCCCCAGTTCAGGACCACCATGTAGAAGCCGAACCACAGCAGGCCCGATATCGCGATCCCGCGCCAGGCGGGGCGCGGCGGCAGCCCCTCCCTGCGCAGCAGACAGATCACGCCGAGCGTCGGGACACCCGACAGCAGCCGTCCGAGCGCCAGCGCGCCCGGCGAGTAGGCCTCGCCGGCGATGGGGGTCCCCCCATGCCCTTGAGGCTATGGGGGAGGATCGAGACGAAGGCGGAGGCCCACAGGACGACGGTGACCGCGGCCGCGCAGGCGGCGAGGAGGTCCGGACGGCGGGACGGGGTGCTGCTCATCATGCTCCCGAGGCTAGGAAGGAAGGGCGGAGGCGACCGGCGGATTCCGGACGCGGGACGCGCGCGGCTCAGCGCAGCGCCACCGGATCGATGCCCAGCAACCCGGACAGCGCCTCCTCGCCCGCCGGCGTCACCTTCACCGCCCGCTCGGAGCCGATGCGCACGCACCAGCCCGAGTCCAGGGCGTGCCGGCACAGGGCCGCGCCCGCGACGCCCGCGAGGTGGGGGCGGCGTTCGGTCCAGTCGAGGCAGGCCCGGGCCAGCGGACGTCGGCCGGTGCGCCGCAGGGCGATCCCGGCGGTCTCGAACCAGCCGAGCCCGGCGTCCGTGAGCGCGAAGCCGGTGTCCTGGCGCAGCAGCCCGAGCCCGGTCAGCGCGTCGGTGACCGCGATCCCGAGCCGCCCGGCGAGATGGTCGTAGCAGGTGCGGCCCCGGGCCATCGCCGACCCGGCGCTCGACGCCCGCAGGGTGCGCGGACGCCGCGCCTCGGGCGCCACCTGCGCGGCCAGGTCCTCCACCAGCTGCGCGACCCGCTCGTCGGCCAGCCGCACGTACCGGTGCCGCCCCTGCCGCTCCTCGGCCAGCAGCCCGCCCGCGACGAGCTTGCCCAGATGCTCGCTCAGCGTGGAGGCGGCCACCCCGGCGTGCCGGGCCAGCTCACCGGCGGTCCACGCCCGCCCGTCGAGCAGGGCCAGCAGGCACGCGGCCCTGGTCTCGTCGGCGATAAGCCCGGCCAGCCGCGCGAGTCCCGGTGCTCCGGCGTCCTTCTCGGTCATGCGTTCCAGAATGAGGGACGCACGGTTCGGCAGGCGCCGAAGTGTGCTCAGGCGCCCCGCGCGACCTGTGCGTACTGCTGCGCCAGCCCGTCCAGCAGCGCTGTCAGCCCGGTCTCGAAGGCCCGCTCGTCGATCTTCTCCTGCTGCTCGGCCAGGAGGTGGGCCTTTCCGAGGTGCGGATAGTCGGCCGGGTCGTAGGCGCTCGCGTCGTCCGGGAAGCCCCGGGCGAAGGAGCCGAGCGCGGACCCCATGACGAAGTACCGCATCAGCGCGCCGATGGAGGTGGCCTGGGCCGGCGGCCAGCCCGCCCGGACCATCGCGCCGTAGACGGCGTCCGCGAGGTGCAGCGCGGCCGGCCGGCGACCGGGGCCGTGGGCCAGGACCGGGACGATGTTCGGGTGGTCGCGCAGGGCCGCCCGGTAGGAGACGGCCCAGTCGTGCAGCGCGGTCCGCCAGTCCCGGCCGTCCTCGAACATCGACAGGTCGACCTGGGCGCTCACCGAGTCGGCGACGGCCTCCAGGATCTCGTCCTTGGTGCGGAAGTGGTTGTAGAGCGAGGGGCCGCTGACCCCCAGCTCCGCCGCGAGCCGGCGGGTGGAGACGGCCGCGAGGCCCTCCGCGTCCACCAGCGCGCGGGCCGTCTCGACGATCCGGTCGGTGCTGAGCAGGGGCTTGCGCGGTCGGGCCATGGCGCACATAGTAGGGCTGCGAGCAGAAACTAGCAGTGCTAATTTAAATGTACGGCTTTCAAGAACGACGCAAGCCACGACGCAAGCTTTCTTTCCTGTGGGGTGACTCGGCATGAACCTGGAGCTCAGCGAGGAGCAGACCGCCGTACGGCGGCTCGCCCGGGACTTCGTGGAGCGCGAGATCGCCCCCAACGTCGTCGCCTGGGACCGGGCCGAGGAGGTCGACCGGGCGATCGTGAAGAAGCTCGGCGAGGTCGGCTTCCTCGGGCTGACCGTCGACGAGGAGTACGGCGGCTCCGGCGGCGACCACCTCGCCTACTGCCTGGTCACGGAGGAGCTGGGCCGGGGCGACAGCTCCGTGCGCGGGATCGTCTCCGTCTCCCTCGGCCTGGTCGCCAAGACCATCGCCGCCTGGGGCGACGAGGAGCAGAAGCGGCGCTGGCTGCCGGGTCTCACCTCCGGCGAGTACGTCGGCTGCTTCGGCCTGACCGAGCCCGGCACGGGGTCGGACGCGGGGAACCTCTCCACCCGCGCGGTGCGCGACGGCGACGACTACGTCGTCAACGGCACCAAGATGTTCATCACCAACGGCACCTGGGCCGACGTGGTGCTGCTCTTCGCCCGCTCCACCGACGCCCCCGGTCACAAGGGCGTCTCCGCCTTCCTGGTGCCCACCGACACGCCCGGCCTGACCCGCCGCACCATCCACGGCAAGCTCGGGCTGCGCGGCCAGACCACCGCCGAACTCGTCCTGGAGGACGTCCGCGTCCCCGCCTCCGCGATGCTCGCCCCCGAGGGCAAGGGCTTCTCGGTGGCCATGTCGGCCCTCGCCAAGGGGCGGATGTCGGTCGCGGCGGGCTGCGTCGGCATAGCCCAGGCCGCCCTGGACGCGGCCGTGCGGTACGCGGGCGAGCGCGAGCAGTTCGGGAAGACCATCGCCCACCACCAGCTCGTCCAGGAGCTGATCAGCGACATCGCCCTCGACGTGGACGCGGCCCGGCTGCTGACCTGGCGGGTCGCCGACCTGATCGACCGCGGACAGCCCTTCACCGTCGAGTCCTCCAAGGCCAAGCTCTTCGCCTCGGAGGCCGCCGTCCGCGCCGCCAACAACGCCCTCCAGGTCTTCGGCGGGTACGGTTACATCGACGAGTACCCGGCCGGCAAGCTGCTGCGCGACGCACGCGTGATGACCCTGTACGAGGGCACCAGCCAGATCCAGAAGCTGGTCATCGGACGGGCGCTGACCGGGGTCTCGGCCTTCTGAGCGTCTGGTGGGAACTTCCTGAGTACGAGAACTGAGTACGTCGGCGGATGTGGCCCGGACCACATCCGCCGATCCTTTTCCCCATGAGTGACACACCGGTCAAGCAGCAGAACACGGCGGCCTTCTACGGCCAGGCCGTGGCCTCGTTCGCGGTCGCGATGATCGCCACCGCCGTCGGCATCTACAACCTCCAGGCCGACGCCTGGGTGCGCGCCTTCCTCGCCATAGCCGTTCTCTACCTGGTCACCTCGGCCTTCACGCTGGCCAAGATCATCCGTGACCGCCAGGAAGCCGTCCAGATCGTCAGCCGGGTCGACCAGGCGAGACTGGACAAGCTCCTCGCCGAGCACGACCCCTTCGAGAAGCTGAGCTGACCTCCCAGCCGTACGCTGCCGCACTAAGCGACCGCTCATACTCGGCGGTATGGTGGTGCTCCTGTCACCGAGAGGGGCGAACAAGCGATGAGTACGGCGGCCGAGACGACGGGCGGCGACATCGAGCCGTGGGAAGAGGTCACCCCGGACGCGGCCCGGCGGCTCCTGGTCGCCGCGGTGGAGGCCTTCGCCGAGCGCGGGTACCACGCGACCACGACCCGCGACATCGCCGGGCGGGCCGGCATGAGCCCGGCCGCGCTCTACATCCACTACAAGACCAAGGAAGAACTGCTCCACCGCATCAGCAGGATCGGTCACGACCGGGCGGTCGCCATCCTGCGGACCGCGGCCCAGGGCGAGGGCGGCGCCACCGAGCGGCTCGCCGACGCCGTGAGCTCCTTCGTGCGCTGGCACGCCGGGCGGCGCACGACCGCGCGGGTGGTGCAGTACGAACTGGACGCGCTCGGCCCCGAGGCCCGCGACGAGATCCTCGCCCTGCGCCGGCAGTGCGACGCCGCGGTGCGCGGCATCATCGAGGACGGCGTGGCGACGGGCGAGTTCGACGTGCCGGACGTCAAGGGCACCACGCTGGCCGTGCTGTCGCTCTGCATCGACGTCGCCCGCTGGTTCAACGTGAACGGTCCGCGCACGCCCGACGAGGTCGGCGCGCTCTACGCCGACCTCGTACTGCGCATGGTGGGCGCCGAACCGTCCGGCGCCGCTCAGGGGCGGTAGCTCAGAGGTAGTACCGGGAGACGGACTCGGCGACGCACACCGGCTTGTCGCCGCCCTCGCGCTCCACGGTGAAGGCGACGGCCACCTGGATGCCGCCCTTGACGTCCTCGACCCCGGTGATCGTCGCCGTGGCGCGCAGGCGCGAGCCGACGGGGACGGGGGAGGGGAAACGGACCTTGTTGGTGCCGTAGTTGACGCCCATCTTCACGCCCTCGACGCTGATCAGCTGCGGCCCGAAGAGCGGGAGCAGGGACAGCGTCAGGTAGCCGTGCGCGATGGTGGTGCCGAACGGCCCGGTGGCGGCCTTCTCCGGGTCCACGTGGATCCACTGGTGGTCGCCGGTCGCCTCGGCGAACAGGTCGATCCGCTTCTGGTCGACGTCCAGCCAGTCGGTGTACCCCAGCTGCTCGCCGACCGCCGCCTTCACCTCGTCGGCGGATGTGAAGATCCTCGGCTCTGCCATGTCCCGGCCTCTCTGCTCGCTCGACCTGTGTGCGCGACGCGTGTGCGCGACTCTAAGCGACTGCTTAGCATGGTCGTCCGCGCAGCGACTGTCAACGGACCGGAGTCGTCCAGGCGGGTGACCGGGTCGGTAGGGTCTGAGGAGTGCCTCAGATTCCCGAGAAGATCCACGAGCTCACGGTCGGCCAGCTCGCCGCGCGCAGCGGCGCCGCCGTCTCCGCCCTGCACTTCTACGAGTCCAAGGGCCTGATCACCAGTCGCCGCACCTCCGGCAACCAGCGCCGCTTCAGCCGTGACGCGCTGCGCCGGGTCGCCTTCGTGCGCGCGGCCCAGCGCGTGGGCATCCCGCTTGCCACGATCCGCGAGGCGCTCGCCGAACTGCCGGAGGAGCGCACGCCCACCGAGGAGGACTGGGCCCGGCTCTCCGCGTCCTGGCGCTCCGAACTGGACGAACGCATCAAGCAGCTGAACCGCCTGCGCGACCACCTCACCGACTGCATCGGCTGCGGCTGCCTGTCCCTCGACACCTGCGTCCTGTCCAACCCCGACGACGTCTTCGGTGAACGCCTCACCGGTTCCCGGCTGCTGGTGGAGCGCCGCGACACCGCCGCGGCCCCCAAGTCCGCGAGCCGCGCCCCGGAACGGGAGACGGAGTGCTGCGACTGACGGCGCGGTGACGGGGCCGTGACGTCCGTACGGCCACGGACGCGTCCCGTCGGGGGTGCGGCATCCCCAGCGCACCCCCGGGCCGGCTACGCCGACATCAGCAACCGTCCCCGCCGGGCGTCCGCCAGCGCGTCGGGGGTGAGGACGGGCCGCGGAACGAGGATTCCGCAGTCCGTGCAGACGGGGCCCGTGGAGGGCTCGTGGTCGAGGTCGTACTTCCAGACGAGGCGCTCCCCGTCGCAGACCGGGCACACCGAGCCCGGTTCACGCTCCAGCGCGGAGATCAGCCCGCGCAGCACCTCCGCCAGCGGTCCGTCGGGGTGGACCCGGGGGTCGTCGCACCAGGCGACCCCGAAACCGCCCCAGGTCAGCCGGTGCCAGTCGTCCACGCTGCCCGGCCTGCGCAGCCCGTCGTGCTTCTCCTTCCTGCGCCGCTCGGCGAACTCGACCTCGTAGGCCAGCCACACCGACCGCGCCTCCTCCAGCTCCTCCAGTGCGGCCACGAGCCGCGCTGGGTCCGGGGAGCGGTCCTCCGGGCCGAACCCGGCCCGCGAGCACAGATGGTCCCAGGTCGCCCTGTGCCCGTAAGGGGCGAACCGTTCAAGGCACTTGCGCAGCGAGTAGCGCCGTAGCGCCAGGTCGCACCGTGGATCTCGGACCTGTCTCGCGAGACTCCGGAAACCGGCCATCGCCCTGCACCTCCGTCACACCTGCACCTGTACTTCGGTCACTTCGGCGTCGTCCAGCGGACGTCGCCGAATAGACGTATCGACAGGCGATTCGGCTCCATCCGTTTTCCGATGCCCCTCATAAGCCGATCCACCCGCTCCAAAAAGTGACGCATGTTCATCTTCCAACTCGGGGATACCGGCGGTAACGTCCGGCCAACCCCCAGTCGGGAGGAGCTGCCATGCCACGGCGCACCCCACGCAACGCCCTCGACAGACTGAGAACTCCCCGCGGCTTCCACGGGTTCCTGAAGGGCGCGTCCGTATGCGCCCTCGTTGCCGGCCTTTTGTCACCGCTTTCCCCGGCGATGGCCGCCGACGCGGAAACCCCGGCCGCAGCCGCCGCACCCGCGGCGGCGAACGACCACTGCGGCGGCCAGTGTTCGGACATCCTGCCGCCCGGCCAGAACGGCAACGCCACCCTCGCCCAGATCCTCCTCAACCAGGCGTTCGGCACCCAGCCCGCGCACGCCGAGGACCAGCTCGGGCCCTACGCGAACCTCGCCACCGGCTACACCGGCCTGACCAACGACAAGATCAACACCTTCTTCAACGACGCCTCCTTCGGTGTCCCCGAGGGCCAGGTCGCCTCCACCGTCCGACCTGCCGGACGCGACGACGTGACCATCGTCCGCGACAAGAAGACCGGTGTGCCGCACATCACCGGCACCACCCGCTACGGCACCGAGTTCGGCGCCGGCTACGCCGCCGCCCAGGACCGGCTGTGGCTGATGGACCTCTTCCGGCACGTCGGACGCGGCCAGTTGACCCCCTTCGCCGGCGGCGCCCCCGCCAACCAGGGCCTGGAGCAGCAGTTCTGGCGCACCGCCCCGTACACCGAGGCCGACCTGGAGGCGCAGATCGAGAGCGCCGCCGCCAAGGCCGGGGAGCGCGGCAAGCTGGCCCTGGCCGACGTGGACGCCTACCTCGCCGGCATCAACGCCTACATCGACGCCTCCGACAAGGGCCGTTACTTCCCCGGCGAGTACGTGCTGACCGGCCACAAGAACCCCATCACCAACGCCGGCACCATCGAGCACTTCGAGCGCGCCGACCTGATCGCACTCGCGTCCGTCATCGGCTCCCTCTTCGGCGCCGGAGGCGGCGGCGAGGTCACCAACGCGCTCTCGCTGCTCGCCGCCCAGGAGAAGTACGGCGTCGAAGAGGGCACCGAGGTCTGGGAGTCCTTCCGCCAGCGCAACGACCCCGAGGCGGTCCTCACCCAGCAGGACGGCAGCTTCCTGTACCTGACGCCGCCCGAGAACCCGCGGGGCCGCGCCCTGCCCGACCCCGGCTCGGTCGAGGCGGAGCCCCTGGTGTACGACCGCACCGGCAGCGCCGCCGCGTCGAGCGCGACCGAAGCCTCCGCCGGCGCCGCGGACGCGGCCCTCTCCTCGGCCCGGCGCGGCATGTCCAACGCCCTCGTCGTCAGCGGCGAGCACACCGCAAGCGGCCACCCGGTCGCCGTCTTCGGCCCGCAGACCGGATACTTCGCGCCTCAGCTCCTCATGCTCCAGGAGATCCAGGGCCCCGGCATCAGCGCCCGCGGCGCCTCCTTCGCGGGCCTGAGCATGTACGTCGAACTCGGCCGCGGACAGGACTACGCGTGGAGCGCAACCACCTCCGGCCAGGACATCATCGACACCTACGCGGTCGAGCTGTGCCAGGACGACCACCACTACCTCTACCGCGGCGAATGCACGCCGATGGAGAAGGTCGAGCGCAAGAACGCCTGGAAGCCCACCGTCGCCGACGGCACCAAGGCCGGCTCCTACACGATGCGGGTCTGGCGCACCAAGTACGGCCCGGTCCAGTACCGGGCCACCGTCGACGGCAAGAAGGTCGCCTACACCTCCCTGCGCTCGTCGTACATGCACGAGGCCGACTCGATCATCGGCTTCCAGATGCTCAACGACCCGGAGTACCTGAACAGCCCCGAGCGCTTCCAGAGCGCGGTGCGGCACATCAACTACACCTTCAACTGGTTCTACGCCGACTCCGAGCACACCGCGTACTACAACAGCGGCGACAACCCGGTGCGGGCGGACGGCGTCGACGCCGACTTCCCGGTCTGGGCCGAGGCGGCGTACGAGTGGCGGGACTGGGACCCGGCCGCCAACACGGCCCGCTACACCCCGCCCTCCGCCCACCCGCAGTCCCTGGACCAGGACTACTACGTCTCCTGGAACAACAAGCAGGCCAGGGACTACACCACCGCCCCCTGGGGCAACGGCTCCGTCCACCGCGGCAACCTGCTCGACGACCGCGTCAAGAAGCTGGTCGCCGACGGCGGCGTCACCCGGGCCGCGCTGGTGAAGGCGATGGCCGAGGCGGGCCTCGCCGACCTGCGGGCCGAGGGCGTGGTCCCCGACCTGCTGAAGGTGATCGAGTCGGCGCCGGTCACCGACCCCGCGGCGAAGACGGCCGTGGACCGGCTCAAGGCGTGGCTGGCAGCGGGCGGCCTGCGCACGGAGACGTCGGCCGGCTCGGAGACGTACGCGCACGCCGACGCCATCCGCACCTTGGACGCCTGGTGGCCGCTGCTGGTGAAGGCCGAGTTCGAGCCGGGCCTCGGCACCGACCTGTACACCGCCTTCACCCGCAACCTGCCCGTCGACGAGTCACCGTCCGCCGCCCACGGCCCGACCGGCGCCCATGCCGGCAGTGCCTTCCAGTACGGCTGGTGGAGCTATGTCGACAAGGACATCCGGTCCGTGCTCGGCGAGCCCGTCGAGGGCCCGCTGGCGCGCGAGTACTGCGGCGGCGGCGACCTGGCCGCCTGCCGGGACACCCTGGTCACCACCCTGAAGGAGGCGGCGGGCCGGACGCCCGCCCAGGTCTATCCCGGCGACGACAACTGCTCGGCCGGCGACCAGTGGTGCGCCGACTCGATCATCCACCGCACCCTCGGCGGCATCAAGCACGGCGGCATCAGCTGGCAGAACCGGCCGACCTACCAGCAGGTCGTGGAGTTCACGTCCCACCGGTGACCGGCTGGTTCCACGGTCACCTGTAGAGGAGGTACTGGCGGCGCGTCCTGCGGAACGCCGCCAGTTCCCGCTCCCAGCCGTCCACCACCTCGTCGGCGTCCGCGCCCGCGTCGATCATCGTGCGCACCTGTGTGGAGCCGGTGAGCTTGTCGATCCAGTTGTCCGGCCGCCAGGCGAAGCCGTCCCAGCTCCGCCTGGCGGTCACCAGGAGCGCGATCCCGGTGCGCACCGGGTCGAAGGCGGCCCGGTCGTGCACGTGGAGCTGCACGCCACCGACGGTCTTCCCCTGGAACTTGGAGAAGGTGGGCGCGAAGTACGCCTCCCGGAAGCGCACACCGGGGAGCTCCAGCTCGTTGGCGGCGGCGGCCCAGCTCCCGTCGATGCCCTCCGCGCCGAGCAGCTCGAAGGGACGGGTGGTGCCGCGCCCCTCCGACAGGTTCGTGCCCTCGAACAGACACGTCCCCGAGTACACCAGCGCGCACTCCGGCGTCGGCATGTTCGGGCTCGGCGGCACCCACGGCAGCCCGGAGGCGTCGTAGAACTCCGAGCGCTTCCAGCCGGACATCGTCACGGTCTCCAGCGGCACCGGCGACCGCAGGAACTCGCCGTTGAAGAGCCGGGCCAGCTCGGCGACCGTCATGCCGTGCGCCTGCGCGATGGGCTTGCGGCCGACGAAGGTCGCGAACTCCTCGTGCAGGACGGGGCCGAGGGCCGCCCGTCCGGTCACCGGGTTCGGCCGGTCCAGGACCACGAACCGCTTCCCGGCGAGCCGGGCCGCCTCCATGCAGTCGAACAGCGTCCAGATGTACGTGTAGAAGCGCGCGCCCACGTCCTGGATGTCGAAGACGACGGTGTCCACGCCGGACGCCGTGAAGATGTCCGCGAGCGGCTGCCCGCTCTTCAGGTACGTGTCGTAGACCGGCAGCCCGGTCGCCGGGTCGTCGTACCGCCCTTCGGAGCCGCCCGCCTGCGCGGTGCCCCGGAAACCGTGCTCGGGGCCGAAGACGGCGATGAGGTCCACGCGGTCGTCGGCGTGCATGACGTCGACGATGTGGCGTACGTCCCTGGTGATGCCGGTCGGGTTGGTGACGACGCCGACCCGCTGTCCGTCGAGCGGGGCGTAGCCGTCGTCGGCGAGGCGCTCGAAGCCGGTGCGCAGCCGGCGGCCGCCGTGGCCCTCCGGCGCCGCCTGTGCCGTGCCGGTCGCGGCGGCCGTGGTGGCCGCCGTGGTGGCCGCGACCGCGGCCGTGGTGGCGAGCAGGGACCGTCTGGACAGCGTCATGCGGTGACCTCCGTGATCGCGGCGGGTGTCATGCGCACGCACGCTAACCCGCACTCCCGGCCGTACGGAATGGAGTAGACCGCGTTTCGCCCCTTCCGTCGTACATACCGACTGGTTAGTCTGGCGCTGCACCGGGCCCACGCAGGTGGCGCCGCAGCCGTGTCGAAGGAGACCGATGGTGGAAGCCGTGCAGGATGCCTCAGTCGTGGTCACCGGGGCGGGAGGCGGCATAGGCGCCGCCCTGGCCCGCCGCTTCGCCGCCGAGGGTGCCCGCGTCGTCGTCAACGACCTGGACGCCGGCCGGGCGAAGGCCGTCGCCGACGAGATCGGCGGCATCGCGGTCCCGGGCGACGCCTCCGCGATCATCAGTGAGGCCCGCGAGGCGCTGGGCGGCACGGTCGACGTGTACTGCGCCAACGCGGGCCTCGCCTCGGGAGGTTCGGAGGCGGCGGACGAATCGGTCTGGGCGCTCGCCTGGGACGTCAACGTCATGGCCCATGTCCGCGCGGCCCACGAACTGATCCCCGACTGGCTGGAGCGCGGCAGCGGCCGCTTCGTCTCCACCGTCTCCGCCGCCGGCCTGCTCACCATGATCGGCGCCGCCCCCTACAGCGTCACCAAGCACGGCGCCTACGCCTTCGCCGAGTGGCTGTCCCTGACGTACCGCCACCGCGGCGTCAAGGTGCACGCCATCTGCCCGCAGGGCGTGCGCACGGACATGCTCACCGCGAGCGGCAGCGCCGGCGAACTGGTCCTCCAGCCCACCGCCATCGAACCGCAGGACGTCGCGGACGCCCTCTTCAAGGGCATCGAGGAGGACCGCTTCCTGATCCTCCCGCACCCCGAGGTCGCCGAGTACTACCAGGCCCGCGCCGCCGAGCCCGACCGCTGGCTGCGCGGCATGAACCGGCTCCAGCGGCAGTGGGAGGAGGCGACGGCCCGATGACCGGCTCCCGTTACGCCGCCAAGCCCTGGCTGGGCCTGCTGACCGACGTCCAGAAGGCGCCGCTGGACCCGGACGCCTCCCTGGTGCACGCCCTGCGCCGGGCGGCCGCCGAGGCACCCGACCGCGCCTTCCTCGCCTACTTCGACGGCCGCCTCACCTACCGTGAGGTGGACGAGCTCAGCGACTCCGTCGCCGGGCACCTCGCCGCGCGGGGGTTGGAGCGCGGGGAGCGGGTCGCGGTCCTGCTGCAGAACTCGCCGCACTTCGTGCTCGCCGTGCTCGGGGCCTGGAAGGCGGGCGCGGTGGTCGTGCCGGTCAACCCGATGTACAAGGCGGGGGAGGTCGGCCACGTCCTGCGGGACGGCGAGGTGGCCGCGCTGATCTGCTCCGACCGGGCCTGGGAGTCGTACCTGCGCGAGACGGCGGCCGACTCGCCGGTGCGGATCGTGCTCACCGGGTGCGAGCTGGACTTTCAGAGCCGCCAGGACGCGCGCGTGCTCACTTTCGAGCGACTGCCGGCCGCCCCCGACGCCGACGACCTCACCGAGGCGGCCCGCGCCGGGCACAAGGCCCCGGCCGGACGCGACCCGGAGCCGGGCGACACCGCGCTCATCAGCTACACCTCCGGCACCAGCGGCACCCCCAAGGGCGCCACCAACACGCACCGCAACATCATGTACAACGCGGAACGCCAGCGCACCGGCCTCGGCCTGCCCGAGGCACCGGTCTACTTCGCGCTGGCGCCGCTGTTCCACATCACCGGCATGGTCTGCGAGCTCGGCGCCTGCCTGAACAGCACGGGCACGCTCGTCCTGGCGTACCGCTTCGAGGCGGGCGTCGTGCTGGACGCGTTCGCCGAGTACCGGCCGCACTACACGGTCGGCCCGTCCACCGCCTTCATGGCCCTGGCCGCCCACCCGTCCGTCACCCGCGAGCACTTCGCCTCCTTCGCGAACATCTCCTCCGGCGGCGCGCCGCTGCCGCCCGCCCTGGTGGAGAAGTTCCGCGCGGGTTTCGGGCCGTACATCCGCAACGGCTACGGGCTCACCGAGTGCACGGCGCCCTGCGCCTCGGTCCCGCCGCACCTGGAGGCACCCGTCGACCCGGTCTCCGGGGCCCTCGCCGTCGGCGTGCCCGGCCCCGAGAGCGTCGTCCGGATCGTCGACGACCAGGGCGCGGAAGTGCCCTTCGGGGAACAGGGCGAGATCGTCGTCAGCGGCCCGCAGGTCGTCCCCGGCTACTGGCGCCGCCCCGACGCGACCGCCGAGACGTTCCCCGGCGGTGAGCTGCGCACCGGCGACATCGGCTTCATGGACGCCCAGGGGTGGCTCTACGTCGTCGACCGCAAGAAGGACATGATCAACGCCTCCGGCTTCAAGGTCTGGCCCCGCGAGGTCGAGGACGTCCTCTACACCCACCCGGCGGTGCGCGAGGCCGCGGTCGTCGGGGTGCCCGACGGGTACCGCGGGGAGACCGTCAAGGCGTACATCAGCCTCCGTCCGGGCGCCGACACGGACCCGGAAGCCCTCGCCGCGTACTGCGAGGAGAGACTGGCCGCCTACAAATACCCGCGTCAGGTGGAGATCCTGCCCGAACTGCCGAAGACGGCGAGTGGGAAGATCCTCCGTCGGGAACTGCGTTCCCGTACGCGACAGGACGAACAGGAACGGCCACTGAACGGCCGCTGAACAGGAAAGGCAGGTGACGGCAGTGCCCAGGACCACGGACGGGGACGGCACTCCGGTGCCGCAGCGGCTCCTGGCCGCCGCCACCCGGCTCTTCGCGGAGCAGGGCTACGACCGCACCTCGGTCCAGGAGATCGTGGAGGCGGCCGGCGTCACCAAGGGCGCCCTCTACCATTACTTCGGCTCCAAGGACGACCTCCTGCACGAGGTCTACGCGCGCGTGCTGCGCCTCCAGCAGGAACGCCTGGACGCCTACGCGGACTCCGACGAGCCGGTCGAGAAGCGGGTGCGCGAGGCGGCGGCCGACGTCGTCGTCACCACCATCGACAACCTCGACGACGCGTCGATCTTCTTCCGCTCCATGCACCAGCTGAGCCCGGAGAAGAACAAGCAGGTGCGCGCCGAGCGCCGGCGCTACCACGAACGCTTCCGCGCGCTCATCGAGGAGGGCCAGCGGGCCGACGTCTTCACCAAGGAGACCCCGGCCGACCTGGTGGTGGACTACCACTTCGGCTCCGTGCACCACCTGTCCACCTGGTACCGCCCCGACGGCCCGCTCAGCCCCCAGGAGGTCGCCGACCACCTGGCGGACCTGCTGCTGCGGGCGCTGCGTCCCTGAGGCGTCCCCGGAGACGTCCCGGGAGGCGCCCTGTGAGGTGATCGGCGAGGGCCGCCGCCGCGGGGTTGCGCGGCCGCGGCCCACGCCCGGCCAGGACGACGGTCCGGCCCGGCTCCGGCTGCCGGATCTCCACGCACCGGTCCCCGCGCGGAAGTCCGGACCCCCCGGCCGGGGCGCCAGGCCGGCACACGGACGGGGAACACAGGCTTCAGTGTCCCCCCGGCACAGCGCCCCTGCTGAGGGGAGCGCAGCTCAGAGATACTTCTTGATCTCCCGCCGCGCCAGCGAGCGCTGGTGCACCTCGTCCGGACCGTCGGCGATCATCAGCGTCCGCGCGCCCGCGTACAGCTCGGCCAGCGGGAAGTCCTGGCTCACGCCGCCCGCGCCGTGCAGCTGGATCGCCCGGTCGATGATGTCGACCACCGCGCGGGGCGTGGCGATCTTGATGGCCTGGATCTCGGTGTGGGCACCCTTGTTGCCGACGGTGTCCATCAGCCAGGCGGTCTTGAGCACCAGCAGCCGCAGCTGCTCGACGGTGACCCGGGCGTCCGCGATCCAGTTGTGGACCACGCCCTGCTGGGCCAGCGCCTTGCCGAAGGCCTCGCGGGACACCGCGCGGCGGCACATCAGCTCGATCGCGCGCTCGGCCATGCCGATCAGCCGCATGCAGTGGTGGATGCGGCCCGGACCGAGACGCGCCTGGGCGATGGCGAAACCGCCGCCCTCCTCGCCGATCAGGTTCGACACCGGCACGCGCGCGTGGTCGAAGGTCACCTCGGCGTGGCCCCCGTGGTAGTGGTCCTCGTAGCCGAATACCTGCATCGCGCGGTTGACGGTCACGCCGGGCGTGTCGCGGGGCACCAGCACCATGGACTGCTGGCGGCGGATGTCGGCGCCGTCCGGGTCCGTCTTGCCCATCACGATGAAGATCTTGCAGTCCGGGTTCATCGCCCCGGAGATGTACCACTTGCGGCCCGTGACGACGTACTCGTCGCCGTCGCGCTCGATGTGCGTGGTGATGTTCGTGGCGTCGGAGGAGGCCACGTCCGGCTCGGTCATCGCGAACGCCGAGCGGATCTCACCGGCGAGCAGCGGCTCCAGCCACTGCTTCCGCTGTGCCTCGTCGGCGAACTGGGCCAGCACCTCCATGTTGCCGGTGTCCGGGGCCGCGCAGTTCGTCGCCGTCGGCGCCAGCTGCGGGCTGCGGCCGGTGATCTCGGCGAGCGGGGCGTACTGGAGGTTGGTGAGGCCGGCGCCGTGCTCGGCGTCGGGGAGGAAGAGGTTCCACAGGCCCTGGCGGCGGGCCTCGGCCTTCAGGTCCTCGACGACCTGCGGGGTGTCCCACGGGGAGGCCAGGCGGGCGCGCTGCTCGTGGGCCACCTGCTCGGCCGGGTAGACGTACTCGTCCATGAAGGCGAGCAGCTTGGCGCGGAGTTCCTCGGTGCGTGCGTCGTACGCGAAGTCCATGGCGGGGTCAGCCCTCCTGAAGGGTGGTCAGGCCGTGCTCGATGAAGACGGGGACGAGGTCGCCGATGCGGTCGAAGCCGCGGCCGACCGTCTGGCCCAGCGTGTAGCGGTAGTGGATGCCCTCCAGGATCACGGCGAGCTTGAACCAGGCGAACGCCGTGTACCAGGCGACGGCGGACACGTCGCGCCCCGAGCGCGCTGCGTACCGCTCGATCAGCTCGGCGGGAGCGGGGTGGCCGGGGGCCTGCGCCGTGGTGGAGACGGGGGAGTCGGGCATGCCGAGCGGGCTGCTGTACATCGCCAGCAGGCCGAGGTCGGTGAGCGGGTCGCCGAGGGTGGACATCTCCCAGTCGAGGATCGCCCGGATCTCGTCGTTGTCCCCGCCGATCAGGACGTTGTCGAGGCGGTAGTCGCCGTGGACGACGGTGGGGGCGGGGGAGCGGGGCAGTTCCCGGCCGAGGGTGGCGTGCAGTTCGTCGATGCCGGCCAGGTCGCGGTTGCGGGAGGCGTCCAGCTGCTTGGCCCAGCGGCGCAGCTGGCGGTCCAGGAAGCCCTCGGGGCGGCCGAAGTCCGCGAGGCCCGCCTCCGCGGGGTCCACCGCGTGCAGGCCGACGAGCGTGTCGACGAGGTTCAGCACGGCGGCCCGGGTGCGCTCGGGGCCGAGCGGGGCGAGCTGTTCCGCGGTGCGGTACGGGGTGCCCTCCACGAACTCCATGACGTAGAACGGCGCCCCGAGGACCTCCTCGTCCTCGCAGAGCAGGACCGGGCGCGGTACCGGTACGTCGGTGGGGTGCAGGGCGCTGATCACGCGGTGTTCGCGCTTCATGTCGTGGGCGGTGGCCAGGACATGGCCCAGCGGGGGTCGTCTCACGACCCAGCGCGCGGTACCGTCCGTAACCGCGTACGTGAGGTTCGACCGTCCGCCCTCGATCAGCCGGCCGGACAGCGGGCCGGTCACCAGTCCGGGACGCTCGCGGTCGAGCAGGCCGCGCAACCGGTCGAGATCGAGTCCGGGCGGGTGGTCGGGGCTCATTCGTCGCTCCTACTGGCAGGTGACAGTACCCGACTCATGATGCCGACCGGTCGGTATGGCGTCCAGAGGGGGAGCGGAACGTGATCGGGGCCACGGGGCCCCGATGCGTGAGCGCCGGTGCCTCTAGTGGTCGTCCCAGTGGCCTTCGTGGGCGGCGTGACGGTGGCCGTCGTGGAGGTAGTCGACGTGGTCGCCGTGGGGCACGCGCGCGTGCCCGCAGTTCTCGCCGTGCCGGTGCTCGTGGCTCCCGTGCGCGGTGTGCCCGGCGGGCTCGCACTCGTCCCAGTGGCTGCCGTGCGCGCGGTGCAGGTGTCCGTCGTGGGCGTAGTCGACGTGGTCGCCGTGCGGGACCTCGGTGTGCCCGCAGTCCGGGCCGTGGGCGTGGTCGTGGGCGGTGTGTTCCTGGTGGAGAGTGGTCATGGAGCTCACCTTAGGTGGTCATATCGGGACATTCTGCTCGTGTTGGTGTCCAGGTACCCCGGGCTGGAGGAACTAGAGGAACTAGAGGAACTACAGGACGAGAAGTGCGCCGCACAGCGCGAGTGCCACCGTGCACAGGGCCGCCGCCGTGGCATACGGCGGGGGCAGGGCGCGTGGCCTGGGCGTCGCGGAGAGGGTGCGGATGCGGTTGTGGGCGATGCGCAGGAAGCCCAGCCAGAGGACGGCGCACAGGGCGGTGGCGACGACCGAGGCGGAGGTCACGCCGCCGTGCAGCGCGGTCTTCGCGGCGAGTACGGCGACGACGGTGCCGGAGAGGGTGGTGCGGCGCCAGGCGAGGCGGGTGCGTTCGGGCTGGAGACCGGGGTCGCGGTCGACGCTCACGGTCAGCCTTCCCAGCCGACGAGGACCACGAGGACCATCGCGACCGCGACGACGGCGACGACCAGGCTGAGGAGGGCCGGGAAGCGGGAGACGGGGAGGTCCTCGCCGCGGCGCATGGCGCGTTCGCAGCGCACCCAGTGGTTCACGGCGCGCAGCGAGCACAGGACGCCGGCGGCGAGCAGGGCGAGGGCGAGACCCACCCGCCAGCCCCAGCGCAGGTCGGGCAGGAACTGGTCGACGGCGAAACCGCCGCCGATGAGGGCGAGGGCGGTGCGCAACCAGGCCAGGAAGGTGCGTTCGTTGGCGAGCGAGAACCGGTAGTCGGGGGTGCCGCCCTCCTGCCGAACCTCCTCGGGCGCGAACCAGAGCCGGATGTTCCGCACGAAATCGATCACGCGGGGACCCTATCGGGAGGGTTGCCTCCGGCGGTTGAGCGGGTGCGGATGCCTGCGGCGCCGCTGCGGGTTCGGTGGGGGTGCGGGTAGCGCGTTCGGTTGTGGGTGGGTCGGGGCCGCGCCGGGGGGTGTCCGTCCTCGGAACGGCGCGAAATAGGTCGGCTACGGGGCTGAACGGCGCGGACGCGCCAACCGCTGCGGGCGGACACCCCCCGACACGTCCCCTTCCCGCCGTACGCGGCTGACCGCCCACGCGGGGCGCGCGGGCGGGTGGTGCCACGCCATCCCGCCCAGTTACGGGCCGTCGCCCCGCCCCAGCTACGGGCCGCCGTCCCGCCCAGCTGCGGGCAGTCGTGCCTCCCCCAGTGCCTGAACGGCCTGGGAGGTACCCCCAGGGCGGCACGGGTGGGCGCAGGCGGCACCCCGTCAGCGCCGGGCCGCGCGACCCACCCCCGACGACCACACCCACGCCGGGTAAGGAGGAAACGCAACGCCGGGCCGAGTTCCCCCCGCTCACCCGGCCGACAGGCCCCGCAGCCGCGCGTACGCCGCCAACCCGTCCGGCACCCACTCCCACTCCCCGAGCCGCTCCTCCACCTCCGCCTCCGTGAGGAACCCGTGCCACGCCACCTCCTCCACCTGCGGAGCGACCGGACCTTCGCAGCGCACCTCGTACACCGCCGACCACCAGGTCCGCCCGGCGCCGTCGTCGTACAGGAAATTGAAGAGGAACGACGGGCGCGGCAGCCCGGTCACCCCCAGTTCCTCCTGCGCCTCCCGCAGTGCCGCGTCGTCGTAGGACTCGCCCGTGCCCACCACCCCGCCGACGAACATGTCGTACAGCGAGGGGAAGACCTGCTTCGTCGCCGTGCGACGGTGGACGAAGACGCGGCCCTGGGGGTCGCGGGCCAGCACGAAGGCGCAGCGGTGGCGCAGTCCCCGTGCGTAGGCGTCGCCCCGGCGGGCCTGTCCCACGACGTGGTCGTTCTCGTCGACGATGTCCAGGATCTCGTCAGCAGCGCTCATGCCGCCCATCCAAGCAGGACGGGCGGTCAGCGCCGTTCCAGGGCCCGTTCGCGGCCGCTCTCGCCCGTGCCCTGCGGCATCGCGGGGTGGAGGCCGAGCAGGACGATGCCCGTCACCACCGCCGTGAGGCCGCCCGCCTCCCAGGCCAGCGCCGCGGTGTCGGTGCGCAGCCGGTCGCCGAGGAAACCGACGCCGCAGACGATGCCGGCGAGCGGCTGGGCCGCCGTCAGGGCCGGCAACGACCTGCGCAGCGGTGCCGTCTCGAAGGCGCTCTGGACCAGGATCAGGCCGGTGATGCCGAGCACCACGACCGCGTACGGCTGCCAGCCGGTCAGCAGTTCCGCCAGGCCGCCCGAGGTGAAGCGCCGGCCGCTGATCCGGGTCAGCGCGTCCTGCACCCCGTAGACCAGGCCGGCGGCCAGCGCGAGCAGGGTCGGGCCCCAGGTCAGGCGGGCGCGTCCGGCGCATGCCGTCAGGAGTACCGCCAGGCCCAGCATGACGCCGATGAGCAGCCAGTGCCGCAGTGGCGAGGTCACCGCGCTGCCGCCCCGCGGCTCGCCCGCGACGATGAATGCCGTGACCCCGCCGGCCAGCAGGGTGAGGCCGGCCCAGCCCTGGCGGCCCAGCGGCCGGCGGGTCTGGGCGCGGGAGAGGGCGAGGGCGAAGAGCAGGTTCGTCGCCAGGAGGGGTTCCACGAGGGTCAGTTCGCCGCCGCCGAGTGCGACCGCGCCCAGCGCCATGCCGGCCACCATCAGGCCCATGCCGGCCAGCCAGCGGGGAACGCGTACCAGGTCCAGCAGGAGGCGGGGGGAGAGGAAGTCGCCCAGTGGGGCGCGCTGGGCCGCGTTCTGCTGGAGGACGAAACCGAAGCCCAGGCAGCAGGCGGCGCTCACGGCGAGGACGAGAACCAGAACCGACACGCTGCGTACCTCGATCGTCGTCGTCGGGTCACGGGTGCGTCGGGGCCGACTCTATTGCCGGGGACGGGGACGTGCCGGGTGGGTGACGCATACGGGGAGCGCGCTGATCAAGTTGCGTTTTCTACAAGTGAGTTGACGCGTGTAACGCGGGCTCCGGCCTTGACGTCAAGCCTTGGCTGCCGGTTTGCTGTCCGTGATCAGTTCATGGCAAACCGGCTACGACGACCCAGCGCGTCGCGTGAGGAAGAACCCGCGGTGTCCCCACCTCCGCCTCCCCTCGGCCGCGGCCGCAGACGCGCCGCCCAGGCCTTCGACGAGGCCCTCGACGACGCCGAACTCGTCGCCGCCCGCGCGGCCCTGGCGCAGGGCCGGTGGCAGTCCGCCCGGTCCCTCCTGGTCCACACGGGTGACGACTGGGACCGGCGGGGGCACCGGGTGACGGTCCTCGCCAAGGAGCCCTACTGCGCCGCCTGGGCCCGCGAGTGGCTGCTCGCCGAGCCCGACTCCGCCGACGCCTCGGTGCTGCTCGCCCTGGCCCTGGTCCACCGCGTCCTGCGCGGCAAGGAGAAGCCGGCCCGGGGGCGGGAGGCCTGCCAGGACGCCGCACGGCTGCTGCCGGACGACCCCACGCCCTGGCTCGGGCTCCTCATGCTGGAGCGGTCGCTGGGCGCCGACGACGACGTCGTCCGGGTGTTCGACGCGGTGCGCGGGCGGTACGCGGACCATCACCACGCCCACCACCTGGTCGTGGCCCGGCTCGCCGAGCGGGGTGGTGGCCGGGGGGCCGATCCGCTGCACGAGGTGTACGACTTCGCCGCCTGGGCGGCGGAACAGGCCCCCGCCGACTCCCCGCTCGCCATCCTCCCGGTGGTCGCGCACGCCGAGCGCTACCGCGTGCTGGCCGCGGCCGGGCACGAGTCCGCCGACCCCAACGCCTCCGGGCACTGGGTCGGCCGCCGGGCCCGACTGGTGATGAAGGCGGCCTTCGACTGGTGGCTGGAGTGGGAGCAGGACGGCCATCCGCGGCGGCTGATCGACCTCAACTTCCTCGCCCACGCCAAGTCCTGCGAGGGCCGCGGAGCCGAGGCCGCCGCCCTGTTCCACCGCATCGGCGAGCACGCCACGCCCGCCCCCTGGTCCTACCCGGACCGCGATCCGCACTCCGCCTTCCGTGCCGCCCGCGCGCACGCGCTCGGCACGGTCTGACATCCGCCACGAAGACGAGAGAAGGTCGGCCCCCGATGACCACGGGCAGTTCCAGGACCACGGGCAGTTCGAGCACGAGCGGCGGTGGCTCCATCAGCACCTTCAAGGGGCAGGAGCGGGCGCTGCGCGCCGACCGGCTGGGCACGGGCGGTCTGCTGCTCTCCGTGCTGGCCTCCACCGCGCCGCTGATGGTGGTCGCCGGGGTGATGCCGACGACGTTCGCCGTGATGGGCATCGTCGGGCAGCCGCTGCTCTTCGTGGTGCTGGGCGTGGTGCTCGTCCTCTTCAGCGTCGGCTACGCCGAGATGAGCCGGCACGTGCACAACGCCGGTGCCTTCTACGCGTACATCTCCCGCGGACTCGGCGGCACCGCGGGCGCGAGCGCCGCCCTGGTCGCGCTGGTCGCCTACAACGCCCTCCAGGTCGGCATCTACGGCATCTTCGGCTTCGAGGTCTCCACGCTCCTCGCCACCTACGCCGACCTGGACGTCGCCTGGTGGATACCGGCGCTGGCGGCCCTGCTCGCCGTGGGCGCCCTGGGCTGGCTGAAGATCGACGTCAACGCGCGCGTGCTGGGCGTACTGCTGCTCATCGAGGTCGTGCTCGTCGTCGTCTTCGACATCGCCGCCGTCGCCGATCCCGGCGCGCAGGGGCTGTCGCTGCACGCCTTCGACCCGGACACCCTGACGGGGGCGGGCGTGGGAACCGCGCTGTGCTTCTGCATCGCCGCCTTCCTCGGCTTCGAGCAGGCGCCCGTGTACGCCGAGGAGACCAGCCGGCCGCACGTGCTCGTTCCGCGTGTCATGTTCCTGGCGGTGGGCGGGGTCGCGGTCTTCTTCGCGCTCAGCAGCTGGGCCCTGACCGTCGCCACCGGGCCGGACAACATCGTCGGGACCGCCCAGGAGCAGAGCGCCGGGCTGCTGTTCTTCCTCACCGAGTCGCGGCTCGGCGGTGCCTTCACCGACGTACTGCACGTGCTGTTCGTGACCGGCATGTTCGCCGCGCTGCTCAGCTTCCACAACGTCGTCGCCCGGTACGCCTTCGCCATGGGGCGCGAGGGGCTGCTGCCCGCCGCCTTCGGGCGGACCAGCGGCTCCAGCGGCGCCCCGGGCACCGGGTCGCTGCTCCAGACCGCCGTGTCCGCCGTCGTCGTCATCGGCTTCGCCGTCGCCGACGACAAGCCGAACGGCGACCCGACCCAGCCCGTGCTGCACCTGTTCACCTGGGGCGGCAACATCGGGGCCCTCGGCGTGATCGTGCTCATGGCCGCCGCGTCGTTCTCCGTCGTCGCCTTCTTCGTCCGGCGCGGCGCCGCCGGCACCCAGGGCGTGCGGATCGCGACGTCCACCGTCGCGGGCGTCGCCCTGCTGGTCATCGCCGGCTACACGGTCAAGGACTTCGACGTCCTCGTCGGCGCCGGCCCCGGCTCCTCGCTGAGCTGGGTGCTGCCCGGCATCATCGCCCTCGCCGCGGCCGGCGGGCTCGTGCAGGGCCTGGTGCTGCGCGCGCGGGCACCCGAGCGGCACGCCCGTATCGGCCAGGGCAACGAGGCGTTCCAGCTGGACAAGGCGGCTTCCTCCTGAGCCTCACCTCGTCGCCGTGTCCGGTCTCCTGGGACGAGGAGCGTCCGCAAAGCTGCCACGGAGCCGAGAAGCGAAGTGATGCCGGCCCGGGCTGGTCTCAACCCGGCTGGTGCTGATGGCGCAAGACCTGGCGGGACGCTGTTCCGCCAGGCAGCCTGAGCCAGGAATCCCCCTCGTTCACGAGGGTGAGAATTCAAAGGACGCTCGTCATGCCGCCGTCGACGTACAGGATCTGCCCGCCGACGAAGTCCGCGGCCGGTGAGGCGAGGAACAGCAGCCCGCCCACCAGATCCTCGGTACGGCCCCAGCGGCCGGCCGGGGTCCGCCGGCGCACCCAGGCGCTGAACTCCCCGTCCTCGACCAGGGGCCGGGTCAGCTCCGTCTCGATGTAGCCCGGACCGAGGCCGTTGACCTGGACGCCGTGCGGGCCCCAGTCGGCGCACATGCCCTTGGTGAGCATCTTCAGCGCGCCCTTGGCGGCCGCGTAGGGCGCGATGCCCGGGCGGACCACCTCGCTCTGCAGCGAACAGATGTTGACGATCTTGCCGTGGCCGCGTTCCGTCATCCGGCGCGCCGCCTCCCGGCCCACCAGGAAGGCGCTGGTGAGATTGGTGTCCAGGATGCGGTGCCAGTCGGCGTCGGCGAACTCCAGCAGCGGCGCCCGCAGTTGCATGCCCGCGTTGTTCACCAGGATGTCGAGCGGGCCCACCCGCTCCTCGACGTCCGCGATCCCGGCCGCCACGGACGGACCGTCGGTCACGTCGAACACGGCCGTGCCGACGTCGCCGGGCAGGTCCGCGGCGGCCTTGGCGAGGCGGTCGGCGTCGCGTCCGTTGAGGACCACCCGGCAGCCGGCCTCCGCCAGGCCCCGGGCCAGCGCCAGCCCGATGCCCCGGCTGGAACCGGTCACCAGGGCGGTGCGCCCGCCGATGTCGAAGAGAGGGTGAGCCGTCATCGTCGTGCCCCTAAATGACCAGTGAGAGGAGCAGGACCAGGGCGCCGGCGACCACCGAGATGATCGTCTCCATGACGGACCAGGTCTTGATGGTCTGGCCGACGTTCAGGCCGAAGTACTCCTTCACCAGCCAGAAACCGGCGTCGTTGACGTGGCTGAAGAAGAGCGAACCGGCGCCGATCGCCAGGACCAGCAGTGCCGCGTGGGTCGTCGACATGTCGGCCGCCAGCGGCGCCACCAGACCGGCCGCCGAGACGGTCGCCACGGTCGCCGAACCGGTCGCCAGCCGGATCGCCACCGCGATCAGCCAGGCCAGCAGCAGGGCCGGGATCGACCAGTCCTCGGAGATCTCCAGGATCATCTGGCCGACGCCGGAGTCGATCAGCGTCTGCTTGAAGCCGCCGCCCGCGCCGACGATCAGCAGGATGCCCGCGATGGGCGCGAGGCCCTTCTCGACCAGGCCGGAGAGGCGGTCCTTGCCGAAGCCGGCCGGGCGCAGCAGCGTGAAGATGCCGACGATCACGGCGGCGAGCAGGGCGATCAGCGGGTTGCCGATGACGTCGAAGGCGCGCTGCACCACGTTGTCCGGGTCGTCGATGACGATGTCGACGAGCGCCTTGGCCAGCATCAGCACGACCGGCAGCAGGATCGTCGTCAGGGTGGCGCCGAAGCCGGGACGCTTCTCCAGCTCCTCGGAGGCGCGCTGCGGGATCATGCGGTCGGGGGCCGGGACGTCCACCCAGCGGGCCGCGTACTTCGAGAACACCGGACCGGCGATGATCACCGTCGGGATGGCGATCAGAACGCCCAGCGCGAGCGTCACACCGAGGTTGGCGCCGACCGCGTCGATCGCGACCAGCGGACCGGGGTGCGGCGGGACCAGACCGTGCATCACGGACAGACCCGCGAGGGCCGGGATGCCGATGCGCATCAGGGAGTAGTTGCCGCGCTTGGCGACCATCAGGACGACCGGGATCAGCAGCACGATGCCGACCTCGAAGAAGAGCGGCAGACCGATCACGGAGGCGATCAGCACCATCGTCCACGGCATCGACCGGGGGGTCGCCTTGGCGAGGATGGTGTCCACGATCTGGTCGGCGCCGCCGGAGTCGGCGAGCATCTTGCCGAGGATCGCACCGAGGGCGATCAGGACGCCGACGCCCGCGACGGTGGAGCCGAGCCCGGCGGTGAAGCTGGTGATGACCTTGTCCAGCGGCGCCCCGGCGAACGCGCCGAGCGCCAGTGACCCGATGGTCAGCGACAGGAAGGCATGCAGCTTGAACTTGGTGATGAGCAGAACGATGACGGCGATGCCCAGGAGCACGGCGATGCCCAGCTGGGCGTGGCCGGCCGAGGTGATGGGCTCGACGGTGTCCGCTGCCAGCATCTCGACGCTGAGTCTGGTCACGGTGTTTTCCTTGCGGTGATGGGGATTCGGGGGAAGGTGCCGGGGCCGTGTCCGCGGGTGGCGGCACGACCCCGGGGGGAGTGGGGGTTACTCGGCCGGGTGGGGGAGGTCCTCCAGGGCCCGCACGGCCCGTTCGGTGATCTCCTCCGGGGTGCCGGCGACGTCCACGGCGACTCCCGCCTCGTCCGTCTCCAGGGGCTGGAGCGTGGCGAACTGGGAGTCGAGCAGGGCCGTCGGCATGAAGTGGCCCTGCCGGTGCGACATCCGGTCCTCGATCAGCTCGCGGCTGCCCGAGAGGTGCACGAAGACGACACCGGGAGCTGCCGCACGCAGCCGGTCGCGGTACGACCGCTTCAGCGCCGAACTGCTCACCACCCCGCCGAGGCCCGCCCGCCCGTGCGCCCAGCCGCCGATGGCGTCCAGCCACGGCCACCGGTCCTCGTCGGTGAGCGGGGTGCCGGCCGTCATCTTGGCGATGTTGGCCGGCGGGTGGAAGTCGTCGCCCTCGGCGTAGGGAACGCCGAGCCGGGCCGCGAGCAGGGGACCGATGGTGGTCTTCCCGGTGCCCGCCACGCCCATGACCACGACTACGTGGGGGGTGTGCAGTTGCTGCATCGCACTCTCGCTGTCTGCTGTCTTCGTCGACACGTGATGTCGACGTAACTGAAACTCATTAGGTACGACGAATTCAAGAGGCTGTGACATATAAGTCTGACTTTTTGTTCCCGTGATCTGCCCCGTACTCTGAGTGCATGAGCACACCGGGCCGGGGGCTGCACGGCCGCGTACTGGACACCCTCGGCCCCGCGATCACAGCGGGCGAGTACCCTGCGGGCAGCGTTCTGCGCACGGATGAACTCGCACAGCGTTTCGAGGTGTCGCGCTCGGTGATGCGCGAGGCCGTGCGGGTGCTGGAGTCCATGCACCTGGTCGAGTCCCGCCGCCGCGTGGGCGTGACCGTCCTGCCCGAATGCGAGTGGAACGTCTACGACCCGCAGGTCATCCGCTGGCGCCTGGCCGGCTCCGAGCGCCCTCGGCAACTGCGCTCTCTGACCGTGCTGCGGTCAGCGGTCGAGCCGGTGGCCGCGGGCCTCGCCGCGCGGCTCGCCACGCCGGAGCAGTGCGCCGAGCTGACCGAATGCGCGCTGGGCATGGTCGCCAACTCACGAGGTCACCTGCTCGAGGGGTACCTCTTCCACGACGTGGCCTTCCACCGCGTCATCCTGACCGCCTCCGGCAACGAGATGTTCGCCCGCCTCGGCGGCGTCGTCGCCGAGGTGCTGGCCGGCCGCACGCACCACGACGTGATGTTCGAGGACCCCGACCCGGCCGCCGTCACCCTGCACGTCCAGGTCGCCGAGGCGGTCCGCGCCCGGGACGCCGAGCGCGCCGAGCGGCTGACCCGGGAGATCACGGTGGGGGCGCTGCACGAGCTGGACATCCTGGCGCCCTGACGGGACTGTGCGAGGAGCTGTGCGAAGGGACTACGCGAGGAACTCCCCGTCCACGTACACCCACGCCCCGTCGACGCGCTCGAAGCGGCTCCGCTCGTGCAGCGAGCCGCCGCGGTAGGAGGCGCGGAAGGTGACCGTCCCGGTGGCGTGGAAGGCGGAGCCGTCGGTCGTGTCCAGGATCTCCAGCCCCGTCCAGCGCATTCCCGGGTCCAGGTCCAGCCGGGCCGGCCGGGTCCTCGGGTGCCAGGTCCGCAGGAGGTATCCCGCGTCGCCCTTCACGAAGGCGCTGTAGCGGGAGCGCATCAGGGCCTCGGCGGTCGGCGCGGACGCCGTTCCCGCGTGGAAACGCCCGCAGCACTTCTCGTAGGGCTCGGACAGGCCGCACGGGCAGGAAGGTGTGGTCATGGCGGCCATTGTGCCCGCTGCGCGCATCGCCGGGAAAAGCAGAAGACCCCTGCTCGGCAGGGGTCTCAACTGGTGTCCGAGGGGGGACTTGAACCCCCACGCCCGATAAAGGGCACTAGCACCTCAAGCTAGCGCGTCTGCCATTCCGCCACCCGGACAAGGTGTCTGTCGTGCGGGGTGTTGCCCGCGGCGACGACGTAAACATTACCAGGCTTTCCGGGGTGGCCGATCACCCCCTCCTTGGGCGCGGACGGCGGGAGGGGGAGGATGAGGGGGACCGACCAGCACTGACACCAGCAGTGACTTCAGCAGCGACCGCGGGAGGAAGCACGTGAGCGACTCGGGCACGGCCAGGAGCGTCACCGGCGAGGACGAGGTCGTCGACCTCTGCCGCGAGCTGATCCGGATCGACACCAGCAACTACGGCGACCACTCGGGTCCCGGTGAGCGCAAGGCGGCCGAGTACGTCGCCGAGAAGCTCGCCGAGGTGGGGCTCGAACCGCAGATCTTCGAATCGCACCCCGGACGCGCCTCCACGGTGGCCCGCATCGAGGGCGAGGACCCGTCCCGGCCCGCGCTGCTCATCCACGGCCACACCGACGTCGTCCCGGCCAACGCGGACGACTGGACCCACCACCCCTTCTCCGGCGAGATCGCCGACGGGTGCGTGTGGGGGCGCGGGGCCGTCGACATGAAGGACATGGACGCGATGACCCTCGCGGTCGTCCGCGACCGGCTGCGCACCGGACGCAAGCCCCCGCGCGACATCGTGCTCGCCTTCCTCGCCGACGAGGAGGCCGGCGGGACCTACGGCGCCAAGCACCTGGTGCGCAAGCACCCGGAGCTGTTCGAGGGCGTCAGCGAGGCGATCGGCGAGGTCGGCGGCTTCTCGTTCACCGTCAACGAGAAGCTGCGGCTCTACCTCGTCGAGACCGCCGAGAAGGGCATGCACTGGATGCGGCTCACCGTCGACGGCACGGCCGGCCACGGCTCGATGACCAACGACGACAACGCGATCACCGAGCTGTGCGAGGCCGTGGCGCGGCTCGGCCGGCACAAGTGGCCGGTCAGGGTCACCAAGACCGTACGGGCCTTCCTCGACGAACTGTCCGACGCGCTCGGTACCGAACTCGACCCCGAGAACATGGAGGAGACCCTCGCCAAGCTCGGCGGCATCGCCCGGATGATCGGCACGACCCTGCGCAACTCGGCGGCGCCCACCCAGCTCGGCGCCGGCTACAAGGTCAACGTCATCCCCGGCCATGCCACCGCGCACGTCGACGGCCGCTTCCTGCCCGGCTACGAGGAGGAGTTCCTCGCCGACCTCGACCGCATCCTCGGCCCGCGCGTGCGGCGCGAGGACGTGCACGCCGACAAGGCGCTGGAGACCGACTTCGACGGCCGGCTCGTCGACGCCATGCAGACCGCCCTGCGCGCCGAGGACCCGATCGCGCGCGCGGTGCCCTACATGCTTTCCGGCGGCACCGACGCCAAGTCCTTCGACGACCTCGGCATCCGCTGCTTCGGCTTCGCGCCGCTCAAGCTGCCGCCGGAGCTGGACTTCGCGGGCATGTTCCACGGGGTGGACGAGCGGGTGCCGGTGGAGGGACTGCAGTTCGGCGTGCGGGTGCTCGACCGCTTCATCGACGCGTCCTGAGCGCTGTTCGCTTGTATTCGCGATCTATTCGGTCGCGCGTGCGGAACTGGACCGGGAAGGGTGAATACGCTCATAGGCTCGTAGCCTCATTACTCCCTCCTCGTTACAGGTGATGCGATCAGCAACCTGGATCGCTTTTGCCAACTAGGAGGAATAATGCTCAAGAAGGTCGTCGCCGCCGCTGCCGCCACCGGTGGTCTGGTTCTCGCTGGTGCCGGCATGGCCGTCGCCGACTCCGGTGCCCAGGGTGCCGCCGTGCACTCGCCCGGCGTCCTCTCCGGCAACGTCGTTCAGGTGCCCGTTCACGTCCCGGTGAACGTCTGCGGCAACACGGTCTCCGTGATCGGCCTGCTGAACCCCGCCTTCGGCAACGTCTGCATCAACAAGTGACGTCGTGCCTCACCCCATGAGGGTCTGAGTCCGTCGGCCCCGGAGCGCGCGCCATGCGCTCCGGGGCCGACGGTCTTTGAGAGATTCTCGGGGACGGGAAGCACGGCAACGGCGGAATTCTCGGCATTCTCGGTGTCACGGGACTAGGGCAAGGCAGGGATTCAGGAAATGCGACAGGTCACCCGCAAGGGCCTGATGACTATGGCGGCGGCCACCGGTGTGATCGCCGCCGCGGGCGGCACCGCCCACGCGGACTCGGGGGCGCACGGCTCCAGTTCGGGTTCGCCCGGCGTGCTGTCCGGCAACACCGTGCAGGCGCCGGTGCACGTGCCGGTGAACGTGTGCGGCAACACGGTCGACGTCGTCGGCATCCTCAACCCGGCGATGGGCAACTCGTGCGCCAACCAGGGCGGCGGGGCCTCCGGCGGGTACGGCGACTCCAAGGACCAGTCAGGCGCGCACGGGGGCTCGCACGCCGACGGGCACGCCACCGACTCGCCGGGCGTCGGCTCCGGCAACACCGTGCAGGTGCCGGTCCACGTGCCGGTGAACGTGTGCGGCAACAGCGTCGACGTCGTCGGCGCCCTCAACCCGACGACCGGCAACGACTGCGGCAACGGGGGTGGCGGAGATCACTCCACGCCGCCCGGCGGGGGCGATGAGACACCGCCCGGGGAGCCGGGCGACCCTGGGGACCCGGGTGACCCGGGTGATCCGGGTGACCCCGGTGATCCGGGTGACCCGGGCGATCCCAGTGACCCGGGCGAAGACACTCCCGGTGGGTCCTCGGACGGCAACCAGCCGGGCACCCAGACCGTCGCCCAGCCGCAGGGCGACGCGCAGCTCGCCGAGACCGGCAGTGATCTGCCGCTCGGCCTGGCCCTCCCGGTGGGCGCGGGTGCGCTGCTCGCGGGCACGGTGCTGTACCGCAAGGCGCGCGCCTCGGCGTGACGCGGACGCGGACCGTGACTGCGGGGCCGGGTGGCCCGCACGCACGGCGGGCCCCGCACGGCGGGGCCCGCTCCGTCTCCGTCACCCGCGCCCGGTCGAGCCCGGTCCCCCGGCTCACCAGGTGGCGCGTACCTGGCGGATGATCCGCCGCCGCAGCCGCACCTTGCGGCTGCCGTCACGCAGCAGGCTCAGGCGGTACAACTCCCAGTGTCCGTACTCGGCGTGGTCGGTCAGCAGACGCGCAGTCTCCTTGCGGGAAACCCCGCGCGGCACGTACACGTCGACAAATTCGTATTCCGGCATCGAATCTATTGTGCGGGCTGGGGCCCGGTACGGATAGCGTCTGCACTATGTCTGATGCTGCGCAGCCCACCGCTGCCGAGGTACGCGCCGCCGCCGAGGCGGTCAAGACCGCGCTCGACCGCCACTTGGCCGCGGTCGAACGCCGGTCGGGGGAGGACGACCCGGCCGTCTACGACGCGTTCAACCAACTGGCCGCGGCCGCGGAGGCGTACGACGAACTGCTCTACGACCGTTACGACGAGGTCACCCCCTTCGAGGTTCCCGCCGCCGACGACTCCCTGCCGCCGTACGACGGACCCGAGGAACCGAGCGCGCTCAGCGTCCTGATCCGCCGTGACTACGTCGTGGCCGAGCCGCAGCGGCTGATGGCCCAGGCGCGGCGGGTCGAGGCGGCGGACGACGAGGGAGAGGGCGTGGCGGCCTCCGGCACGGTGCACGGGGCGCTGGGCCTCCTGTTCGGCGAGTTCGAGCCGGAGGAGATCGCCTCCCGGCACAAGGAGTTCGGCCTGGAGGAAGGTGACTCCACGCTCTGGGTGACGGCCTCGGACGAGCCGGCGGAACCGGGGGAGTGGCTGGAAGCCCCGTTCGAACAGGTCGACCCGCAACGGGTGGTCTGCCGGTTCGACGTCAGCGCGGTCTTCGACGACGAGTTCGACGACGACCTCGAGGACGAGGAGGAAGAACTCGACACCGATCTGGACGGGGACGTCGACGGCGACCTCGACACGGACGAGGACGGCGAGACCGAGCGGCCGGAGGTGGATCGCCGAGGGCCGTGAGCCGCGAGTAGGCGGCCCGGGACGGCGGCGGCGGTCGACGGGCACCCCCGTCGACCGCCGCCGCCGTCCTGCTCGACCGGGTCAGCCGGCCACCGGAACCTGCGGCGCGAGCAGCACCGGCAGCCGGGTCGTGCGCGGCTTGGCCGGGACCTCGGCCACGGCGCGGGGCAGCGCCTGCTCCACGCCCTGCACCACCGACAGATGACGGGCGGCCCGGCCGAACGCCGTGTAGATCCAGGGGCGGCTGAGCGCCTGCACGGCGTCGCCCGGCAGGACCACGACCACCGCGGGCCACCGCCCGCCCACCGCCTGGTGCGCGGTCAGCGCCCAGCCGTGCCCTACGGACCGCTCCACCCGCTCCTGCGGTACGACCACGGACTCACCCGCGCACGACAGGTGCAGCCCGTCGGCGTCGGCCTTCACCACCCGGCCCGGCAGCGTACGTCCCGGCACGGGGGAGTAGACGACGCGGTCGCCGGGGTCGAAGCCGCCGAAGCGGCCGGGGCCGGGATTCAACCGCTGCTTCAGTGCCGCGTTGAGCGCCCGGGTGCCCGCCGCGCCGCCGTGGCCCGGCGTGATCACCTGCGTGTCCTCGACGGGCACGCCGATCGCACGCGGTACGGAGTCCGCGACGAGCTGGACGGTGCGGTGCACGGCCTCGCCGGCGTCCCGCACCGGCACGATCACGACCTCCTTGCCGGGGGCCTCCACCTGGCCGAGTTCACCGATGCCGATGCCGGAGACCAGTTCGCCGAGCGGGCCGGGGTCCGGGCGCCGGGAGGCGATCTGCGGGCAGGCCCGCGCCGCCAGCAGGTCCGCGAAGACCCGTCCCGGTCCGACGGACCACAGCACCGCCGGGTCGCCGGCCAGCACCAGCCGCGCCCCGTCCGGCAGGGACTCCACCAGCAGGGCGCCGGCCTCGACGTCCAGCTGCGGCGCGTCGAGCACGACGAGCAGATCGAGGGCCAGCGCGCCGTCGGCGTCCCGCCCCGGTCCCTCGGTGCCGGCCAGCAGTCCGGCCACCGTGACGGCGGGGGCGGGACCGGCGGGGTCGGAGCCCTCCGGGGCGGGCGCGGCCGGGTCCGGACCGTGGGGTGCGGAGGGGGCGCCGTCGCCCAGGTGGGCGGCGAAGCGGTCGCGGCCGAGCGGACCGGGCGCGGCGGCCCAGGCGCGCAGGCCGAGCGCGTGGGCGGCGCGCAGCAGGGCGGCCTGCTCGGCCAGGGACGCCTCGCCGCCGGTGTGCAGGACCAGTCCGTGCCCCGCGACGGCGCGGACGAGGTCGGCGGCGGCACCCTGCGCCGCGTCGGCGGCCCGCTCCCAGTCCGCGGCGGAACCGTCCTCCTTGGGCGCGGAGTTGACCAGCCGTGCCAGGCCGTCCGCGAGGCTCTCCTCGGCGAGCGCGAACCGCTCGAGACCGATCAGCACCCGGACCGGACGCTCCTCGTCCTCGTCCGGCGCGTCCGCCGCACCGGGGCCGTCGGTCCCGGACCCGCCCGGTGCGGTTCCCGGGCGGGCGCCGGGCTCGTCCAGCGGGTCCTGGAAGGCCAGCGCCTCGCCCTCGGCGAGCGTGCTCTGCACGGCGGCGTCCGGGTCCGGCACGCCGCGCTGGGCCAGCGTGGCCGTCAGCCGCGGCAGCTCCAGGGCCGTGTGCCCGGCCAGGGCCGCCTGCTCCAGCAGCCACACGGTGACCGCACGGCCGCGGCGCTCGTCGTCCGGGCCGCAGGCCGCGCCGAGCAGCGCCCGGGCGAACCCGTCGGCTTGCTCCGGCCGCACCCCGCCGACCCGCAGCAGCTGCCAGGGGTCCGCGCGCAGCGCGTCCTGCGCACCCTCGCCGAGCAGTGCCGCAGTCTGCGGTGCGAGCGCCTCGGGGGCGCCGCCCTCGGCCAGTACCCGCCGCACGGCCTGGACGGCCTCCGGCGCGGGAGCAGCGGGCCCGGTGACCTGCTCGGCCTGCACCGGCCGGGGCCGCGGCTGTGACTCGGGGGCGGGCCGGCGCGGTGCGGGAGCGGGCTCGCCGAAGACCGTGGCCGCGGGCTTCTCGCCGCTCTCCACGGCCCGAACGGCGGCGAGCAGGTCGGCCGCCGTGCCGCTGAGCTTGGTCCCGGCGTCGATCGGCGCCTGCTTCTCGGCCTTCCGCCGCGCGATCCGTTCCCGCTCGATCCGCTGGGCCGCCAGCTCGGCCTCGGCCTCGGAGGCCCGAGCGGCCTCCCCGTCGCCGTCGGTCGCTCCGTCCACGGCTCCGTTCGGCGCCCCGGAGGCGTCCGCGCCACCGGCGTCACCGGACTCCGACGGCTGCCCGGCCTCCCCGGTGTCCGCCGCCCCGGTGGCGGACTCTTCGCCGTCCGGCCGGGCCGCCTCGGCGGCCTGCACGCCGGTGACGGCCTCACTCCGGTCGCCCGAACCGGCGTCGTCCGAGCTCTCGCCGCCGGGCCGCCCGGTCGGGTCCGCCGTGCCCGGCGTCTCCGGCCCGGCGTCCACGGCGGCCGTGGGGTCCTCGGAGGTGGGCTCGGGCTCCGTGCTCACAGCGTGCTCCAGTCGTGATCGGGATAGCGGTGCACGGGCGCCGACACATCGTCGAGCGCCCGGCAGATCTCGTCAGGAAGACTAAGGGTCTCCACTGACAACGCCGCCGTGAGCTGCTGCGCGTTGCGCGCGCCGACGATCGGGGCGACCACCCCTGGCCGGTCCCGCACCCACGCCAGCGCCACCTGGAGCGGCGTCACCGCGAGCCCGTCCGCCGCCGTCGCCACCGCGTCCACGATGTGGCCGGCCGTGTCGTCGAGGTAGGGGGCGACGAAGGGGGCCAGGTGCTCCGAGGCGCCCCGCGAGTCCGACGGCGTCGCGTCCTTGCGGTACTTGCCGGTGAGGACCCCGCGGCCCAGCGGCGAGGAGGGGAGCAGTCCGATGCCCAGGTCCAGGGCGGCCGGCAGCACCTCGCGCTCGATGCCGCGCTGGAGCAGCGAGTACTCCATCTGCGTACTCGCGAGCCGGTTGCGCACGCCCGGCGCCGCCAGCTGCCAGGTCGCCGCCTTGGCCAGCTGCCAGCCGCAGAAGTTCGACACGCCCGCGTACCGGGCGCGGCCGCTGCTCACCGCCACGTCCAGCGCGTGCAGCGTCTCCTCCAGGGGCGTGTCCGGATCAAAGGCGTGCAGATGCCAGACATCGACGTGGTCCGTGCCCAGGCGGGCCAGCGAGGCGTCCAGCGCGGAGAGCAGGTGGGCGCGCGAGCCGTCGAAGCGGCGGTCGGGATCCGGCACGCTGCCCGCCTTGGTCGAGATCACCAGGTCCCGGCGCGGCACCAGGCCCTCCATGAGCCGACCGAGCAGGTACTCGGCCTCGCCGTCCCCGTACACGTCCGCCGTGTCGACGAGGGTCCCGCCCGCTTCCCAGAAGGTCTTCAAGAGGTCCGCGGCGTCATGCTCGTCCGTGTCCCGGCCCCAGGTCAGGGTGCCGAGACCGATGCGGGACACGCGCAGGCCGGTGCGGCCGAGATGCCTCTGCTCCATGAACGCCGACATTACTGGCCACGGCTTGCGCTGTGGGGGCCTGTGGACAACCGAATTCCCGCGCTAAGGTCGGGGCACAGAACACGTTACTGATCGGTAAGGGGAATCGGCCATGCAGCTCGGGATCAACCTCGGCTACTGGGGTGCCGGAATGGACGCGGACAACCTGGCCGTCGCCCAGGAGGCCGACCGGCTCGGCTACGCCGTCTGCTGGGCCGCCGAGGCCTACGGCTCCGACGCGGCCACCGTGCTCACCTGGGTCGCCGCCCAGACCGAGCGCATCGACGTGGGCTCGGCCATCTTCCAGATCCCGGCCCGCCAGCCCGCGATGACCGCGATGACGGCCGCCACCCTGGACTCCCTCTCCAAGGGCCGCTTCCGCCTCGGCCTCGGCGTCTCCGGCCCGCAGGTCTCCGAGGGCTGGTACGGCGTCAAGTTCGACAAGCCGCTCGCCCGCACCCGCGAGTACGTCGAGATCGTGCGCAAGGCGATGACCCGGGAACGGCTCTCCTACGAGGGACAGCACTGGACGCTGCCGCTGCCCGGCGGCCCCGGCAAGCCGATCAAGCTCACCGTCCACCCGCAGCGCGAGCACATCCCCCTGTACATCGCCGCGATCGGCCCGAAGAACCTGGAGCAGACCGGCGAGATCGCCGACGGCGCCCTGCTGATCTTCCCCTCCGCCGACCACCTCGAGGAGACCGCGGCCAAGCACCTGCGCGCCGGGCGCGAGAAGGCCGGCAAGACCCTCGACGGCTTCGACATCTGCCCGACGCTGCCGCTCGCCCTGGGCGACGACAAGGACGTCACCACGCTCGCCGACACCTTCCGCCCCTACACCGCGCTCTACGTCGGCGGCATGGGCAGCCGCAAGCAGAACTTCTACAACCAGCTCGCCCAGCGCATGGGCTACGAGGCGGAGGCCGCCGAGATCCAGGACAAGTACCTGTCCGGCGACAAGGAGGGCGCCGCCGCGGCCGTACCGCACGAGCTGATCGACCAGACCACCCTGCTCGGTTCCGTCGACCGCATCGCGGACCGGATGAAGGCCTACGCCGCCGCCGGTGTCACCACCCTGACGCTCGCCCCGGCGGGCTTCACCCTGGACGAGCGGATCGCCGCGCTCCGTGCCGGCACGGAGGCGCTGGAGCGGGCCGGACTGGCGTAGCGACTCAGGAAGTTCTGCGGCCGTGGTGGGGGCTCGGGGGTCTTCCCCGCCACGGCCGTCACGGAGAACAACGCGCCCACGCGTGCGTGGTTACGCCTCCTCGCGTTCCCGGCCGTCCTTCGTTTGGCTGAGTTGCCCGCCGCACCTGTTGCCGCCCCTCATCTCCCGCACTTGACTCGGTCTTTGCGGAGTCTGCGGAACCTGCGCAACCTTGCAGAGGCAGAGAGGTGCCACCGATGCTTTCGGCCAAGAGTCTGTTCCAGGAGATCCTCGACAACGACGAGTCGTTCCGTCTCTTCTGCTCCATCGCGGCCAGCGGTGAGTCGCAGGGCGGCTGGGAGAACGCGCGCATCGCGGCGCTGGTACCGGAGAGCGAGCGCGCCCTCGCACCCAAGATCACCCGGCACGGCGCGGACGAGGACAAGCACGGGCGGATCTTCAACGCCCTGCTGAAGAAGCGCGGCCTCGAGCCCGTCGAGGTGCCCCCCGAGACCGACTACACCATGCTCCTGGAACGGCACGGCATCGGCCTCGCCCACGAGAAGCTCAAGGCCGACCAGCCGCTGACGGTCCGCGACGTCATCACCTACCTGGCGCACAGCAGGGTCACCGAGCAGCGCGCCGCCGAGCAGATGGCGATGCTCCTCAAGCACTTCGGCGACCACCCGGACCTGGGCCGGGCCGTCCGGATGATCTCCGCCGACGAGGACAACCACCTCGCCTACTCCCACGAGGAACTGCTGCGCTACGCCGCCGCCGGACACGGCCGTCACATCCGGGCGACGCTGCGCGAGTGCGCACTCGCCGAGATCCGCGTCCACCGGGACGTCAGCCTCGGCGTGATGGCCCGCATGGGGCGCCTGCTCGGCTGGTCCCGGGCCAGGTCAGCGCTGCTCGCGGCGGGCATCCACGCGATGTACGGCTACGAGCGGCTGGCCGGCTGGCGCCGCATGGTGACCCTGCGCGCGCCCGAGCGGCGCGACGCGCTCGGCGGACCGGCCGCCGCCGCGCCGGAAGTCGCCTGACCCGACCCGTCCGGCTCAGAGCCAGCCCCGCCGCTTGAACAGCCGGAACAGCAGCACCTCCAGCCCGGCCATCAGCACGATCACCGCCGGATAACCCCACTCCCAGCGCAGCTCCGGCATGTGCTCGAAGTTCATGCCGTAGACCCCCGCGACCATCGTGGGCACCGCCGCCATGGCCGCCCACGCGGAGATCTTCCGCATGTCGTCGTTCTGCCGGACGCTCGTCTGCGCCAGGTGCGCCGACAGGATGTCGGAGACCAGCCGGTCCAGGCTCTCCACCGACTCGTTGACGCGTGAGAGGTGGTCGCTGACGTCCCGGAAGAAGGGCCGCGCCTTGTCGTTCACGTACGGCACCCCGGCGCCGAACGCCCCCGTCCCGGCCAGCCGGGCCAGCGGCGGCGCCAGCGGACCCGTCGCCCGGCGGAACTCCAGGATCTGCCGCTTGAAGGTGTAGATCCGCGACGCGGTGTGCCGCGAGCCGCCGCCGTCCGGCGAGAACACCTCCGCCTCCAGCTCCTCCAGGTCGTTCTGCAGCTCCACCGCCACGTCCAGGTAGTGGTCGACGGCGGCGTCCGCTATCGCGTACAGCACCGAGGTGGGGCCCTTGCCGAGCAGCTCGGGCTCGTGCTCCAGACGCTGCCGCACGTCCTTCAGCGGAGAGCCCTCGCCGTGCCGGACGACGACCACGAACGCGTCGCCCAGGAAGATCATGAGCTCGCCGGTGGACACGGCGTCGCTCTCCGGCTCGTACACCACCGGCTTCAGGACGGCGAAGAGCGAGTCCTCGTAGACCTCCAGCTTCGGCCGCTGGTGCGCCTTGAGGGCGTCCTCCACCGCCAGCGGGTGCAGCCCGAACTCCTCGGTGACCAGGTCGAACTCCTCCTCGGACGGCTCGTGCAGCCCGATCCAGACGAAGCCGCCCGCGGACCGCGCCTCACCGAGCGCGTCGGAGAAGTCCTCGGGCCCGTCCGTGCGGTGCCCGTCCCGGTAGATGGCGCAGTCGACGATCACCGAACGCATTCTCCCTCCGCCCCGGCGCCCGCGCACCGGGTCGTATGCCTACCCTGTCCGCATGCCCACGCTGATCCTGGTCAGGCACGGACGTTCCACCGCCAACACCGAGGGGCTGCTCGCCGGCTGGACGCCCGGCGTCGCCCTCGACGAACGCGGGGCCGCGCAGGCCGCCGCGCTGCCCGGCCGCCTCGCCGGCCTGCCCCTGTCCGAGATCGTCACCAGCCCCCTGCAGCGCTGCCAGGAGACGATCCGGCCGCTGCTGGAGGCCCGGCCCGGGCTGCGGGCGCACACCGACGAACGGATCGGGGAGTGCCACTACGGCGACTGGTCCGGCCGCAAGCTCGCCGAGCTCAAGGACGAGCCGCTGATGGAGGTGGTGCAGGCGCACCCCTCCGCCGCAGCGTTCCCCGGCGGCGAGTCGATGCGCGCCATGCAGACCCGCGCCGCCGAGGCGGTCCGCGAGTGGAACGCGCGCGTGGAGCGCGACCACGGCGCCGACGCCGTCTACCTCATGTGCTCCCACGGCGACATCATCAAGTCCCTCGTCGCGGAGGCGCTGGGCCTGCACCTCGACCTCTTCCAGCGGATCTCCGTCGAGCCCTGCTCCGTCACCGCGATCCGCTACACCCGGCTGCGCCCGTTCCTCGTCCGCCTCGGCGACACCGGCGACTTCGCCTCGCTGGCCCCGCGCGAGGAGCCGCCCGGCGGCGAGGCCACCGTCGGTGGCAGTGCGGGCGCACCGTGATCGTCGGCCGCAGTAGGGTGAAGCGACCGCAGCAGTGACCGACCCCGCCCTTCCCGCTCTTACGACTTCTCATGGAGACAGGACGTGTCCCGTCAGGTGTTCCTCTACGACCAACCGGAACGTTTCGTGGCCGGCACGGTCGGACTGCCCGGGCGCCGTACCTTCTTCCTCCAGGCCACCGCCGGCTCCCGGGTGACCAGCGTGGCCCTGGAGAAGACCCAGGTGGCCGCACTCGCCGAGCGCATGGACGAACTCCTCGACGAGGTCGTACGGCGCAGCGGCGGCAGCACCGAGGTCCCCGCCATGGCCCCCACCGGGCCCGCCGACACGGGGCCGCTGGACACTCCCGTCGAGGAGGAGTTCCGGGTCGGCACCATGGCGCTCGCCTGGGACGGCGAGGACCAGCGCATGATCGTCGAGGCGCAGGCCCTCGTGGAGCTGGACGCCGAGTCCGAGGAGGACCTGGCGGAGGCCGAGGAGCGGCTCCTCCAGGACGAGGAGAACGGCCCCCCGATGCTCCGGGTCCGCCTCACCGGCGCGCAGGCCAGGGCCTTCGCCAAGCGCGCCCTCGACGTCGTCAACGCCGGGCGGCCGCCGTGCCCGCTGTGCAGCCTCCCGCTCGACCCGGAAGGACACGTATGTCCGCGCCAGAACGGATACCGCCGCGGAGCGTGACCACCGACACGGCGGCCGCCGAGCTGCTCGCCCTGGGCGAACTGACCGTGCGCGGACGCATCCGTGACGCCTCCAACGCGGCGCTGTACTGCACGGTGACGCACGAGGGACGCGAGGCGGCCTGCATCTACAAGCCCGTGGCCGGGGAGCGGCCCCTGTGGGACTTCCCCGACGGCACCCTCGCCCAGCGCGAGGTCGCCGCCTACGAGGTGTCCGAGGCGACCGGCTGGGGCCTGGTCCCACCGACCGTGCTGCGCGACGGGCCCTACGGCGAGGGCATGGTCCAGCTGTGGATCGAGGCCGTCCCGGAGACGGAACTGCTCGCCCTGGTGGACACCGAGGAGCCCGGCCCCGGCTGGAAGGCGGTCGCCCTGGCCGAGGTCGGCGAGGGCCGCACCGCCCTCCTCGTGCACGCCGACGACGAGCGGCTGCGCCGGCTCGCCGTCCTGGACGCCGTGATCAACAACGCCGACCGCAAGGGCGGCCACCTGCTGCCCGCCGCCGGGGAGCGGCTGTACGGCATCGACCACGGCGTCACCTTCCACGCCGAGGACAAGCTGCGCACCCTGCTGTGGGGCTGGGCGGGCGACCCGCTCACCGGGGAGGCCCTGACGGCCCTCAACGCCCTCAGGGAGGCCCTCAAGGACGGCGGAGCCCTGGCGACCCGTCTCGGCGCCCTCATCACCCCCGCCGAACTCGCCGCCACCCGCACGCGGGTCGACGCGCTGCTCACGTCCGGCAAGCACCCGGAACCGGGCGGTGAGTGGCCGGCCATCCCGTGGCCACCGGTGTAGCAGCCGCCGCCGGCACCCCTCGGCGACTGCGGCGCCCGGCACCGAGGCCGGTGCGGCCCCAGCGTCTCGCTCGGTGCGGGTTCCTGCACGTCCGTCGGTGGCGGTCTTTGCGTGTCGCCCGGTGCGGGTCTGTGCGCGTCGGCCGGTGAGGGTCTTCGCGTGTCGGCTGTCGGCCGGTGCCGGGCGCCGTACGTCGGCCGTCACGGTCCTGCATGGGCGTCGGTCGCGTTCTGGCGCGTCGGCCGGTGTGCCCCGGCGTTTCCGTCGGTGCGGGCCCCGGACGTCCGCCGCGGTGGGTTCCTGTGCGTCGGCCGGGGCGGGGGCTTGCGCGTCGCCCGGTGCGGGTCTGTGCGCGTCGGCCGGTGTCGGGCGCCGGGCGCCCGTGGTCATGGGCCCGCGCTCCCGCCGGTGCGGCCTCTGGGCGGTCGCTGCACATCGGCCGGTGTCGCGCAAGAGCGCACTACCGGCCATCCGGCCCGGTCCGGTTCGTGTACGGAACATCCGTCCGGTTAGGCTCATGACATGCATGCCTGGCCCGCTTCCGAGGTCCCCGCCCTGCCTGGTCAGGGCCGCGACCTGAGGATCCACGACACCGCGACCGGAGGCCTGGTCACCCTCGACCCCGGTCCCGTCGCCCGCATCTACGTCTGCGGCATCACGCCGTACGACGCCACCCACATGGGACACGCGGCGACCTACAACGCGTTCGACCTCGTGCAGCGCGTGTGGCTCGACACCAAGCGGCAGGTCCACTACGTCCAGAACGTCACCGACGTCGACGATCCGCTGCTGGAGCGGGCCGTGCGCGACGGCGTCGACTGGACCGCCCTCGCCGAGAAGGAGACCGCCCTCTTCCGCGAGGACATGACGGCGCTGCGGATGCTGCCGCCCCGGCACTACATAGGCGCCGTCGAGGCCATACCCGGCATCGTGCCGCTCGTCGAGCGGCTGCGGGAGTCGGGCGCGGCCTACGAGCTCGAGGGGGACACCTACTTCTCGGTCGAATCCGACCCGCACTTCGGCCAGGTCTCCCACCTGGACGCCGCCGCCATGCGGCTGCTCTCCGCCGAGCGGGGCGGCGACCCGGACCGGCCCGGCAAGAAGAACCCGCTCGACCCGATGCTGTGGATGGCGGCCCGCGAGGGCGAACCCAGCTGGGACGGCGGCTCGCTCGGCCGCGGGCGCCCCGGCTGGCACATCGAGTGCGTGGCCATCGCCCTCGACCACCTCGGCATGGGCTTCGACGTCCAGGGCGGCGGCTCCGACCTCGCCTTCCCGCACCACGAGATGGGCGCCTCGCACGCCCAGGCCCTCACCGGCGAGTTCCCCATGGCCAAGGCGTACGTCCACGCCGGCATGGTCGGCCTGGACGGCGAGAAGATGTCCAAGTCCAAGGGCAACCTGGTCTTCGTGTCGCAGCTGCGCCGCGAGGGCGTCGACCCCGCCGCCATCCGGCTCACGCTGCTCGCCCACCACTACCGCTCCGACTGGGAGTGGACCGACCAGGTCCTCCAGGACGCCCTCGCCCGGGTCGACCGCTGGCGCGCCGCCGTCTCCCGGCCCGACGGTCCGCCCGCCGAGGCGCTGGTCGAGGAGATCCGCGACGCGCTCGCCAACGACCTGGACTCCCCGGCGGCACTCGAGGCCGTCGACCGCTGGGCCGCCCTCCAGCAGGAGAGCGGCGGCACGGACACCGGCGCACCCGGCGTGGTGTCCCGCGCGGTCGACGCGCTGCTCGGCGTCGCCCTGTAGGCACGGAAACCAGGACCGCACGCCACAGGGGGCGCTTCCCGCCGGGAAGCGCCCCCTGTCACGTCGGTCAGTCCTCCGACGACTCCTCGTCGTCCCCGCTCGCCTTCGGCGGCCTCGGCGGGCGGGTCCGCCCGCTCGGGTTGTCCCGCAGATACGGCGCCCCGGGTGACGAATCCCCGTCCGCCGTGGCGTGTCCGCCCGGCTGGCCCGGCCCGGAGCCGTCCCGGCGGCGCAGGTACCGCTCGAACTCGCGGGCGATCGCCTCGCCCGACGCCTCCGGCAGCTCCGCGGTGTCCCGGGCCTCCTCCAGCGACTGGACGTACTCGGCGACCTCGCTGTCCTCGGCGGCCAGTTGATCCACGCCCACCTGCCAGGCCCGCGCGTCCTCGGGCAGCTCGCCCAGCGGGACACGCACCCCGATCAGGTCCTCGAGCCGGTTCAAGAGCGCGAGCGTGGCCTTCGGGTTGGGCGGCTGCGACACGTAGTGCGGCACCGCCGCCCACAGCGACACGGCCGGTACGCCCGCGTGCGTGCACGCCTCCTGGAGGATGCCGACGATGCCCGTGGGCCCCTCGTACTTGGTCTCCTCCAGCTCCATGCGCCGCGCCAGGTCGGCGTCGGACGTGGTCCCGCTGACCGGCACCGGACGGGTGTGCGGGGTGTCGCCCAGCAGGGCGCCCAGGACGACCACCAGCTCGACGCCCAGCTCGTGGGCGAAGCCCAGCAGTTCGTTGCAGAACGAGCGCCAGCGCATGGACGGTTCGATGCCGCGGACCAGGACCAGGTCGCGCGGTTTGTCGCCGCCGACCCGGACCACCGACAGTCTGGTCGTCGGCCAGGTGACCTTGCGGACCCCGTCCTCCATGAACACCGTGGGCCGGTTGACCTGGAAGTCGTAGTAGTCCTCCGCGTCCAGCGCCGCGAACACCTCGCCCTTCCACTCCCGGTCGAGATGCGCGACCGCGGTGGAGGCGGCGTCGCCGGCGTCGTTCCAGCCCTCGAACGCGGCCACCATGACCGGGTCGACCAGCTCGGGAACCCCCTCGAGCTCGATCACCCAGCGCCTCCTTCCGACGTGCCCTCGCGTACCCCCCAACCTTACGGCGTGCCGAGGGGCCGCCCGCAGCCCCCGTGCACAGGGGAGTGAACGGATCACTGCCCCGTTCAGGCGGGTCGGACACCCCCGCGCAACCGCGCCCCCGGCGGGTCCGGTTCGCGGCCGTCCGGACGCCTCACCGGCGTCACGGAACGACCGCGCCCGGCCCCGGGACGACCGGGACCGGGCGGGAACGGGGGCGGCAACGGGGCGGCGGGGCCTACTTCTTGTCGAGCAGGTCCTGGACCTTCGCACGCACGTCGTCCGTGGCCAGGCCGCGGATCGTCAGCGTGGTGCGGCGGCGCAGCACGTCGTCGGGCGTCTCGGCCCACTCGTGGTCCCGCGCCCACACGACCTGCGCCCAGATCTCCGGGGCGTCCGGGTGGACGCGCTCCGCCAGCTCCGGGGACTCGTTGGCGAGCCGGGCGATGTCGAAGGCCAGCGAACCGTAGTGGGTGGCCAGGTGCCGGGCGGTGTCCGCAGCCATGCGCGGGCCGGGCGCCGGGCCGTCCACCAGCAGCCGGTGAGCGACCGCGCGCGGGTTGGCGACGCCGGGCAGCGGCAGCTTCTTCGGCAGCGTGGCGACCGGCTCGAAGTCGTCGCCGAGCGGGTGGCCCGGCAGCGCCTCCAGCTTCTTCATCACCGTACGGCCGATGTGACGGAAGGTGGTCCACTTGCCGCCCGCGACGGACAGCATGCCGCCCCGGCCCTCGCTGACGACCGTCTCGCGCTTGGCCTTCGCGGTGTCACCCGGGCCGCCCGGCAGCACGCGCAGACCCGCGAAGGAGTACGTGATCAGGTCCCGGTCGAGCTGCTGGTCGCGAATGGAGAACGCGGCCTCGTCGAGGATCTGCGCGGTGTCCTTCTCGTTGACCGAGACGTCCGCCGGGTCGCCCTCGTACTCCTCGTCCGTCGTGCCGAGGAGCAGCATGTCCTCCCAGGGGAGGGCGAAGGTGATGCGGTACTTGTCGATGGGGGTGGCCAGCGCGGCCCTCCAGGGCGCGGTGCGCTTGAGCACCAGGTGCGCGCCCTTGGACAGGCGGATGGAGGGGGCCGCGTTCGGGTCCTCCATGCGGCGCAGGTGGTCGACCCAGGGGCCGGTGGCGTTCAGCACCAGGCGGGCGTTGACCCCGAACTCGTCGCCGGTCAGCCGGTCCTTCAGCTCGGCGCCGGTCACCCGGCCCTTGGTGAAGCGCAGGCCGGTGACCTCGGCGTGGTTGAGGACGACCGCGCCCGAGTCGACCGCCGCGCGGACGGTCATCAGCGCCATGCGGGCGTCGTTCATCTGGTCGTCGCCGTACACGGCCACGGCCTTCAGGTTGTCGGTGCGCAGCTCCGGCACGTCCTGCGCGGCCTTGGCCGGGGAGAGCAGGTGGCCGACGCCGTCACCGAAGGCGGACAGCGCCGAGTACGCGAAGACACCCGCGCCCAGCTTCGCCGCGCCGTGCGGCCCGCCCTTGTACACGGGGAGGTAGAAGGTGAGCGGGTTCGCCAGGTGGGGGGCCACCTGGCGGGAGACCGCACGGCGCTCGAAGTGGTTCTCCGCCACCAGCTTCACCGCGCCGGTCTGCAGGTAGCGCAGACCGCCGTGGAGCAGCTTGGAGGAGGCGGAGGAGGTGGCGCCGGCGAAGTCGCCGGCGTCGACCACGGCCACCCTGAGGCCGGACTGCGCGGCGTGCCAGGCGGTGGAGATGCCCAGGATGCCGCCGCCGATCACGAGGAGGTCGTACGACGCCTTGGAGAGCTGCTCCCGGGTCTCGGCCCGGCCCGGGTTCGAGCCGGAGGCCGGGTGCGTCCCCAGGGCAGGCACGGACTGCAGGGTGGACTGCGTGGTCATGGTGGTTCTTACTCCTCGTCCTCGAGCCAGCCCATGGTCCGCTCGACGGCCTTGAGCCAGCTCTTGTACTCACGGTCGCGGGTCTCCGCGTCCATGCGGGGGGTCCACTCGGCGGCCCGCCGCCAGTTGGCGCGCAGGTCGTCGGTGCTGTTCCAGAAGCCGACGGCCAGGCCGGCGGCGTAGGCGGCGCCGAGGCAGGTGGTCTCGGCGACCATCGGGCGCACCACGGGCGCGTCCACGAAGTCGGCGAGGGTCTGCATCAGCAGGTTGTTGGAGGTCATGCCGCCGTCGACCTTGAGGGCGGTCAGCTCCACACCGGAGTCCTTCGTCATGGCGTCCGCGATCTCGCGGGTCTGCCAGGCGGTGGCCTCCAGGACGGCGCGCGCGAGGTGCGCCTTGGTGACGTACCGGGTCAGGCCGGCGATCACACCGCGGGCGTCGGAGCGCCAGTACGGGGCGAACAGGCCGGAGAAGGCCGGCACGAAGTAGGCGCCGCCGTTGTCCTCGACCTGCATCGCCAGGGTCTCGATCTCGGCGGCGGTGGAGATCAGGCCCATCTGGTCGCGCATCCACTGCACCAGCGAACCGGTGACGGCGATCGAGCCCTCCAGGGCGTAGACCGTGTCCTGGTCGCCGATCTTGTAGCCGACCGTGGTCAGCAGGCCCGAGTAGGAGTTGATGAGCTTGTCACCGGTGTTCATCACCATGAAGGTGCCGGTGCCGTACGTCGACTTGGTCTCGCCCTCGGAGAAGCAGGTCTGGCCGAACAGGGCCGCCTGCTGGTCGCCGAGCGCGGAGGCGACGGGGATGCCGCCGAGCAGCTCGCCGAGCCTGCCGCCCGTGATCTCGCCGTAGACCTCGGCGGAGGAGCGGATCTCGGGGAGCATCTGCGTCGGCACGCCGATGGACTCGGCGATCTTCTCGTCCCACTGCATGGTGTGCAGGTTCATCAGCATGGTGCGGGAGGCGTTGGTGACGTCGGTGACGTGCTTGCCACCGTTCACCCCGCCGGTCAGGTTCCAGATGACCCAGGTGTCCATGGTGCCGAAGAGCAGGTCGCCCGCCTCGGCGCGCTCGCGCAGGCCGTCGACGTTGTCGAGCAGCCAGCGGGCCTTGGGACCGGCGAAGTAGGAGGCGAGGGGAAGGCCGGTCTCACGGCGGAAGCGGTCCTGGCCGACGTTGCGGCCGAGTTCGCGGCACAGGGCGTCGGTGCGGGTGTCCTGCCAGACGATGGCGTTGTGGACGGGCTCACCGGTGTTCTTGTCCCAGACGAGGGTGGTCTCGCGCTGGTTGGTGATGCCGATGGCCTTGATGTCGTCGCGGGTGATGCCGGCCTTCTCGACCGCTCCGGCGACGACCTCCTGGACGTTGGTCCAGATCTCGGTCGCGTCGTGCTCGACCCAGCCCGGCTTGGGGAAGATCTGCTCGTGCTCCTTCTGGTCGACGGAGACGATGCGTCCGTCGCGGTCGAAGACGATGCAGCGCGAAGAGGTCGTGCCCTGGTCGATGGCGGCGATGAAGGGGCCTGCGGTGTGGGCGTCGGTCACTGTGTGCTCCTGGGATTCCGTGGTGTGGCGGCCGGTGCGTACGGCGCGTGTTCTGCGGCTCGATGATGGCCGAGCGGAGGCCCGCTCAGGCGAACGCGACGTTGTAGACACCTCCGGCGATCGCACCGCCGATCAGCGGACCGACGACCGGGATCCAGGCGTAGGCCCAGTCGGAGCCGCCCTTGTTGGGCAGCGGCAGCAGGGCGTGCACGATGCGCGGGCCGAGGTCGCGGACCGGGTTGATCGCGTAGCCCGTCGGACCACCGAGCGACAGACCGATCGAGACCACGACGAACGCGGTGATCAGGGCGCCCAGGACGCCGAGGCCGTTGCCCGCGTCGTTCAGCCCCTGGGTCAGGATGGCGAGCAGCAGGACGAAGGTGCCGATGATCTCGGTGGCGAGGTTCTGGACCGTGTGCCGGATCTCCGGACCGGTGGAGAAGATGCCCAGGACCGGGCCGGCGCCCTTCTCCTGTGCCTCGATCGACTTGGCCGCCGCCGTGTCCTGCGCGCCGGGGCCGCCGACGATCTCGCGGTCGGTGAGGTGGGCCTGGAACTGTCCGTAGTAGGCGATCCAGACCAGGACCGCGCCGATCATGGCGCCGAGGAGCTGACCCGCGAAGTAGGTCGGCGTGTTGCTCCAGTCGCCGTCCTTGATCGCGATGCCGACCGTCACGGCGGGGTTGAGGTGGGCGCCGGAGAGCGGACCCGATATGTACGCCGCCGTCATGACCGCGAAACCCCACCCGAAGGCGATGGCGAGCCAGCCGGCGTTGCGGGCCTTGGAGGCCTTGAGCGTCACGGCGGCACAGACGCCGCCGCCGAGCAGGATGAGTATGGCGGTACCGATGGTCTCGCCGATGAAGATGTCGGAGCTGGACACCCGCGACTCCTTTGTCCTTCGTCCAGGGGAAGCCGAACCCCCGGGTCCCTCCGGGTGTTCCGGCGCCCTCGGTGTGAGAGCGATGGCGGCCCTTGGCGTTGTCACACTCTAACGCGTATTGCCGGTAGGTGTTCGACAATGCCGACCGATGGACGCGAGTCTCGCCGTGGCGTCACGCATGCGTCAAGAGCTGTGTTATCGAAAGCACGATCGTTATTGATCGCCGCGGGTTATCGATCACGCCGCGGGACGGTCACCGGGAAACACCAAGGGCCGGAACGCCCTACGGCGTCCCGGCCCCTGCCCGCACCGCTGTCCTAGATGTACTGCCCAGCCAGGTTGGTCGAGTTTGTGCGACGACACGGTCTGAACTTGTAGGACGGCGAAGGCCTCCGGTTGTGGAGTGGAGCTGTCGAGGAA
>NZ_JAGMUF010000037.1:0-40065 GCF_019049125.1 Streptomyces sp. AC602_WCS936
CCCGCCCCTTCGTGCGCCCGCACGCCCCCTGGCCCGACCGCGCCCGCACCCCCGCGCCCCAGCCCGCCCCCGCCCCGCCGGTCGCCGAGGCCGGCAAGCCGGACGTCGCCCGCGCCGTGGACGACGTCAAACGCCTCCTCGGCGAGGGCCGCATCACCCAGGCCGTCGACATCCTCGGCGCGATCCTGCCCGCCGCCGCCGAACAGCACGGCGAGCGTTCCCCGGTCGTGCGCACCCTGCGCAAGCAGTACGCGGCCACCCTCATGGACGACGGCCAGTACCGGCGCGCCCTGCCCGAGCTGCGCCGCCTCGCCGACGAGCGTGCCGCCGAGGCCGGTCAGGCCGACCCCCAGTCCCTGCGCCACCGCTACGACGCCGCGCAGTGCCTGGAGCAGCTCGGCGAACCGGCCGCCGCCCTCGCCGAGTACCGGGCGCTGCTGCCGTACTACGAGAACCAGTACGTCGCCGGCGACCCCGACCTCGCCCACGACGTCCGCCGCCGCATCGGCCACCTGCTCCTCGCCCTCGGCGACCGCGCCGCCGCCCACGAGACGCTGGCCCGGCTGCTGCACGATGTGGAACGCCTGCACGGCCCCGGCCACCCGCTCGCGGCCGAGGTCCGGCGCACGCTGCAGTGGCTCGGCCAGGTACGCGGCTGACGGTCACCACCCCGGCCGGGGCGCGGCGGTGCCCGAAGTCCTGGTGAATCGTTGGTCGAATGGGTTGGCCAGAGCCGGACCACTGCCTACCATCGATCATCGCAAGACTTTGTGCACCGTCGCACAATCTCCTCGGGAGGTTTCCTTGCACCGCCGCCGTCGCACCGCGCTCCTGTTCACCGCCGCGATCGCCGCCGCGGCGCCCCTGCTCACCGCCTGCGGCAACGACGCACATCCGGGCGCGGCGGCCGTCGTCGGCGACCAGCGGATCACCGTCGCCCAGCTGGAGAACCGCGTCGACGAGGTGCGCGAGGCGCAGCGGGCCGCCGTCCCCGACGACGCCCAGTACCAGCAGGTCCTCGCCCGGACCGGCGGCCTCACCCGCGACACCCTGCACGGCATGGTCCTCGACCGGGTGCTGCACCGGGCCGCCGAGAACGCGGGCGTGACCGTCAGCCGCAAGGAGGTCCAGGAGCTGCGCGGGGGCCTGGAGGAGCAGGCCGGCGGCCCCGAGCAGCTCGAGACGCTCTGGCTGCAGCAGTACGGCGTGGCCCCCGACCGCCTGGACGACAACCTCCGCGTCCAGCTGGAGGCACAGAAGCTCGCCGAGAGCCTCGGCACCGACACCAGCCGGCCCGAGTTCTGGCAGGCCCTGGCGAAGGCCTCCGACCAGCTCGACATCGACCTGAACCCGCGCTACGGCGACTGGGACGTCCAGAAGAGCAGCCGCGTCGACACCAAGACCCCGTGGGTCCGCGAGATCACGACGGCACCGACCCAGCAGACGGCGTAACGGTCCTGCGGGACGCCGCCCGCGACCCTTGTGGACAAGCCAGCCCGGCCCCCTGTGGACAACTCGGGGGGCCGTCGGCCTCGTGCGTTACGTTCTGAAGGTGAACGCAACCAGCGCCGACACCACCCCCGGCACCGCTCCCGACCCCGGCCGCATCGTCCTGCTCACCACCAGCCACCGCGTCGCCCCCGGCCTGCTGTCCTGGCCCGCCTGGCAGGCCCTGCGCACCGCCGACCGCGTGCTGTGCGCCGACGGCGCCCACCCGCAGCTGCCGTACCTGCGCGAGGCCGGCATACGGGTCGACGAGGCCGCCCCGGCCGCCGAGGAGCTGGTCACCGCCTGCGCCGGCGGGCACACCGTGGTCGTCGTCGCCACCGGGGAGGGCGAGCCCGCTCTCACCGACGGGCTGGCCCGCCTCGCGGGCTCCGGCCGCGTCTCCATGCCGGACCTGGAACTGCTCCCGGCCTCCTACGACCTCCCCGGCGCCCGCCTGCTCGACCTCGTCCAGGTCATGGACCGCATCCGCGTCGAATGCCCGTGGTCCTCGCAGCGCACCCACAAGGGCCTGGCCAAGTACGCGATCGAGGAGGCGTACGAACTCGTCGAGGCGATCGAGGACGGCGACCGCGACGAGCTCCGCGAGGAACTGGGCGACGTGCTCCTCCAGGTCGTCTTCCACGCCCGCATCGCCGAGGAGGACCACGACGCCCCGTTCTCCGTCGACGACGTGGCCGCCACCATCGTCGACAAGCTCGTCCACCGCCACCCGCACGTCTTCGGCGACGCCACGGCGACCACCCCCGAGGAGGTCAGGGAGCACTGGCTGCGCACCAAGGCGGACGAGAAGCAGCGCGCCTCGGTCACCGACGGCGTCCCCCTCGGCCAGCCCGGCCTGGCCCTCGCCGCCAAGCTCGCCTCCCGGGTCCGCACCGCGGGCCTCCCGGTCCCCCTGCCCTCCGGCGAGGGCATCGGCTACGAACTGCTCGCCCTCGCCGCCCGCGCCGAGTCCGAGGGCACGGACCCCGAGGCGGCCCTGAGAGCGGCGGCCCGGGCCTACCGGGACGCGATCAGGGAGGTCGAGGCATGACCGGCCCCGCACCCGGCCCCGCACCCGTCCCCGCCCCGACTCCGGGTCCCGAGCTGTTCACCTGGGAGTTCGCCGCCGACCCGTACCCCGCCTACGCCTGGCTGCGGGAACACGCCCCCGTGCACCGCACCCGGCTGCCCAGCGGAGTGGAGGCCTGGCTGGTCACCCGGTACGCGGACGCCAGGCAGGCGCTCGCCGACCCGCGGCTGTCCAAGAACCCGGCCCACCACGACGAGCCCGCACACGCCAAGGGCAAGACCGGCATTCCGGGGGAGCGGAAGGCCGAGCTGATGACCCACCTGCTGAACATCGACCCGCCGGACCACACCCGGCTGCGCCGGCTGGTCAGCAAGGCGTTCACACCCCGCCGGGTCGCCGAGTTCGCGCCCCGGGTGCAGGAGCTGGCGGACGACCTCATCGACCGGTTCGCGGGGACCGGGAGCGCCGACCTGATCCACGAGTTCGCCTTCCCGCTCCCCATCTACGCCATCTGCGACCTGCTCGGCGTCCCTCGCGAGGACCAGGACGACTTCCGGGACTGGGCGGGCATGATGATCCGTCACGGAGGAGGCCCCCGGGGCGGGGTCGCACGGTCGGTGAAGAAGATGCGGGGCTACCTCGCCGATCTCATCCACCGCAAGCGCGCCGCGCTGCCGCCCGAGCCCGGCCCCGGCGAGGACCTCATCTCCGGCCTCATCCGCGCCTCCGACCACGGCGAGCACCTCACCGAGAACGAGGCCGCGGCGATGGCCTTCATCCTGCTCTTCGCCGGCTTCGAGACCACCGTCAACTTGATCGGCAACGGCACGTACGCCCTGCTCACCCACCCCGAGCAGCGGGACCGTCTCCAGACGTCCCTCGCGGCCGGCGAGCGGGCGCTGCTGGAGACCGGCGTCGAGGAACTCCTGCGCTACGACGGCCCGGTGGAGATGGCCACCTGGCGCTTCGCCACCCGGCCGCTCACCCTCGGCGGGCAGGACATCGCGCCCGGCGACCCCGTCCTCGTCGTCCTGGCCGCCGCCGACCGGGACCCGGAGCGCTTCACGGACCCGGACACCCTCGACCTCGCCCGCCGGGACAGCCAGCACCTGGGGTACGGCCACGGCATCCACTACTGCCTCGGGGCCCCGCTCGCCCGGCTGGAGGGACAGACCGCGCTCGCCACGCTCCTCACCCGCCTCCCGGACCTGCGGCTCGCCGCGGAGCCGGCCGAACTGCGCTGGCGCGGCGGGCTCATCATGCGAGGTCTGCGCACTTTGCCCGTGTCCTTCACACCCGTTGCGTCATCGGCGGTTCATGGTCCGCCCTCGAAGTAAAAGTGACACGCGCTCAACTTTGTGATCTTCACGTGATCTGCGCGGCATGAACTTGTGACAAGCGATCATCTGCCTATACGTTCACGGATCAGCGTGGCCTGAGCGTTACCGCCGCGCGGTCCCCGCTGCCTCGTGAAAGGTCGTCGCATGCTCTCCGGGAACGGTCGTCACCGCCGCCCCCGCCAGGCCCCCGCCCTGGTCGTCGCCGCCGGAGTGACCGGCTCCGCCATCGCGATCCCACTCCTCGGCGCCACCGGCGCACACGCGGCCGACGGCGCGAACTGGGACCGGGTCGCCGAGTGCGAGACCGGCGGCGCCTGGAGCCAGAACAGCGGCAACGGGTACTACGGAGGCCTCCAGATCTCCCAGGAGGCCTGGGAGCGGTACGGCGGCCTCGAGTACGCGCGGAGTGCCGACCAGGCCAGCCGCTCCCAGCAGATAAGCGTCGCCGAGAAGATGCACGCGGACCAGGGCATCGCCGCCTGGCCGACCTGTGGTCTGCTCGCGGGACTGGGCAACGACTCGGGCGTCCTGGACGGCGGCACGGGTTCGGCCGGTGACGGCTCGTCGGAGACCGCGGACCCCTCGCAGGCGCCCACCGCTCCGGAGGCGGATGACCCGTCCGGCACGGCCGACCCGTCCGGCTCCACCGGCACCACCGGCTCCTCGGACCCGTCCGGTTCGACCGGTTCGGACGAGGTGTCCGACCCGGCCGCCGGGGCGTCGCCTTCGTCGTCGCCCTCGCCGACTTCTGACCCCTCGTCGACCGGCGAGGATGAAGCGTCCAAGCCGGGCACTTCGGTCGAATCCGATTCCTCGGTGAGCGTCGGCCCGCAGGAATCCGACAGCCCGTCCACAGGAACCACCAAGACCGATGAAACGGACAAGGTGGGGCAGAGTGACGGTTCTTCGGCGGCCGCCGGCAGTGGCGAGTCCGGTGCGGGACGGCACCGCGGCGACAGCGCCGACGAGGGCGCGACGAGCGGCCGCACGGACGGCCGTACGGACGCCTCTTCGGGCCGGCACGCCTCGCGCGGTGAGGGTGAGGCGCGGGAAGTCGTGGACGGCTCGTACACGGTCCGTTCCGGCGACAGTCTCTGGGGCATTGCCGACTCCCTTGAGCTCGACGGCGGGTGGCGTTCGCTCTACGCCGGCAACAAGGACGTCGTCGGGTCCGACCCGGACCACATCCTGCCCGGTCAGACGCTCACGGTCACGGGCGAATCGGGCGAAAAGTAGGGGGAGTTCGCTCACGGTTAGAGATCATATGTCCGTTTTGGATCTCGTGAGATATAGGTCTCAGAAGCCGTGATCGTCTTTGAAAATCCGCGGAGCGCGTGTCTACGGTCATGACCGCTCGCCATCGCGGGCCCCGGCTGCCGCAACGCCGAATCCTGCCAGCGGCCGTACGGGAACAGTCGTCGCTTCGAGCGCCGCAGGCAGGAGCGGGGGACCCAAGGTAAGTGCCGCACCGGGCAGTTGAGCCGGAGCGGCTAGGGGTGGAGCCGAGTTCCGCGAGGAACCCGGCCGGGCAACTCAACCGGCCCGAACCCGACAGCTCACCTCGCAGGCGTCGGTGAGGGGATCAACCATGCTGTTTTCCGGCAAGGGCAAGCACCGCCGTCCGTCCAAGGCCACCCGTATCGTCGCCGTCGCCGGTGTCACCGGTGCCGCCGTCGCCGCCCCGCTGATGGCGGCCGGCAACGCCTCCGCCGCCACCGCGTCCGAGTGGGACGCCGTCGCGCAGTGCGAGTCCGGCGGCAACTGGTCCATCAACACCGGCAACGGTTACTACGGCGGTCTGCAGTTCTCCGCCTCCACCTGGGCCGGTTACGGCGGCACGCAGTACGCCGCCACCGCCGACCAGGCGACCAAGGCGCAGCAGATCGAGATCGCCGAGAAGGTGCTCGCGGGCCAGGGCAAGGGTGCCTGGCCGGTCTGCGGCACCGGCCTGTCGAACGCCGCGTACACCGGCGGCGGCTCCGAGAGCCAGGACAGCGGCTCCGCGCAGAGCCAGGACAGCGGCTCCACCGCCGAGCGCTCCACCGAGCAGAAGGCCTCCCGCTCCGACGAGCGTCCGGCCGCCGAGCCGAAGGCCGAGAAGCCGGCCGAGAAGAAGACCGTCACCACCCCGACCGGCAAGAAGGTCGAGAAGGGCGACGGCGAGTACAAGGTCGTCAAGGGCGACACCCTCAGCTCGATCGCCGAGGAGCACGACGTCGAGGGCGGCTGGGCGAAGCTGTTCAAGCTGAACGACGACATCGTCGACGACGCCGACCTGATCTACCCGGGCCAGCAGCTGCACCTGAAGTAAGCGGCGGCCCCCGCGACTCCCGCCCCGGTGCGTGTTCCCCCGTACGCACCGGGGCGGGTTTTTCACGCCCCCGATCTGCCCGTGATCGCGAACGGATTTTCGGAAACGTCTTTGTTCCGTTCGGAAACAATTTACTCTCGGTTCTGTCCAGCGGGTGGGCGATCGGCTGGCCGATCGCCCGGAGCCGGTTAGGCTCGGTCCCGCAGAGCCGCCGCGGTCCTGCGGGACCCGCGCGTCACACCGAAGCGTCACATTGAAGAAGGAGATGCTCGTGCCGTCCATCGACGTCGTCGTAGCCCGGGAAATCCTGGACTCCCGAGGCAACCCCACGGTCGAGGTCGAGGTCGGCCTCGACGACGGCAGCACGGGTCGTGCCGCCGTTCCCTCCGGTGCCTCCACCGGCGCCTTCGAGGCCATCGAACTCCGTGACGGCGATGCGGGCCGTTACCTGGGCAAGGGCGTCGAGAAGGCCGTCCTCGCCGTCATCGAGCAGATCGGCCCGGAGCTGGTCGGCTACGACGCCACCGAGCAGCGCCTGATCGACCAGGCCATGTTCGACCTGGACGCCACCGACAACAAGGGCTCGCTGGGCGCCAACGCCATCCTCGGCGTCTCCCTCGCCGTCGCCCACGCCGCCTCCGAGGCGTCCGACCTGCCGCTCTTCCGCTACCTGGGCGGCCCCAACGCGCACCTGCTGCCGGTGCCGATGATGAACATCCTGAACGGCGGCTCGCACGCCGACTCCAACGTGGACATCCAGGAGTTCATGATCGCGCCGATCGGCGCGGAGTCCTTCTCCGAGGCCCTGCGCTGGGGCGCCGAGGTCTACCACACCCTGAAGAAGGTCCTGAAGAGCAAGGGCCTGGCCACCGGCCTCGGCGACGAGGGCGGCTTCGCCCCGAACCTCGGCTCCAACCGCGAGGCCCTCGACCTCATCCTCGAGGCGATCAAGGAGGCCGGCTACACCCCCGGCGAGCAGATCGCCCTCGCGCTCGACGTGGCCGCGTCCGAGTTCTACAAGGACGGCGCCTACACCTTCGAGGGCAAGACCCGCTCCGCCGCCGAGATGACCGAGTACTACGCCGAGCTGGTCGAGGCGTACCCGCTGGTCTCCATCGAGGACCCGCTGTTCGAGGACGACTGGGAGGGCTGGAAGGTCCTCACCGACAAGCTCGGCGACAAGGTCCAGATCGTCGGCGACGACCTGTTCGTCACCAACCCGGAGCGCCTGGCCCGCGGCATCGACGAGAGCGCCGCCAACGCCCTGCTGGTCAAGGTCAACCAGATCGGTTCGCTGACCGAGACCCTGGACGCCGTGGAGCTGGCCCAGCGCAACGGCTTCAAGTGCATGATGTCCCACCGCTCCGGCGAGACCGAGGACGTCACCATCGCCGACCTGGCCGTCGCCACCAACTGCGGCCAGATCAAGACCGGCGCCCCGGCCCGCTCCGAGCGCGTCGCCAAGTACAACCAGCTGCTGCGCATCGAGGAGATCCTCGACGACGCCGCGGTGTACGCCGGCCGCAGCGCGTTCCCGCGCTTCAAGGGCTGAGCACCGCCCTTGTAGGCAGCGTCGTACGTACGTCCCCGTACTCGGTCCCGTACCGTGTGCGGGGACGTACGCACGTGTGGACTGAAGGCGGGGACAGACATGGCGGTGAAGGACCGGGACCGTTTCTCCACCGCGACCAGGATCCGGATCATCGGGGAACAGACCGCGGCCCGGGTCTACCGCTCGCAGACCAAGCGCCAGGCCCGCCGCTCCCGCCTGACCGGCCGGGCCGCGCTGCTGGCGATGGTGCTCTGCTCGCTCGTCGTCGCGCTCGCCTACCCGATACGGCAGTACGTCGCCCAGCGCGCTGAGATCGCCGACCTCCAGCGGGAGCAGCAGGAGACCCGGGACCGGGTCGAGCAGCTGCGCGACCTCAAGGCGCGCTGGCAGGACGACGCCTTCGCCGAGCAGCAGATCCGGCTGCGGCTGCACTACGTGATGCCGGGGGAGACGGGCTTCATCGTCGTCGACCCGGACGCGGCCCGGCAGGCCCGCGCCGAGGCGGGTGCCGCCGACCGTCCCTGGTACCGGAACGTGTGGGACGGCATCGACAAGGCCGACGCCGCCGGCCGGCGGTGAACCGGCGGAGCCGGCCGTGAACCGACCGTGCCGGCAGTGACTCAACAGGAAGACCAGCAGAAGACAGTCATGCAGACTCCCCCGCCGACCACCGAGCGCACCGAGCCCACCGACGCGGACGTCGAGGCGTTCAGGCAGCAGCTCGGACGCCCCCCGCGCGGCCTGCGCGCCATCGCCCACCGCTGCCCCTGCGGCCAGCCGGACGTCGTGGAGACGGCACCGCGGCTGCCCGACGGCACGCCCTTCCCCACGCTGTACTACCTGACGTGCCCGAAGGCGGCCTCCGCGATCGGCACGCTGGAGGCGAACGGCGTGATGAAGGAGATGACCGAGCGCCTGGCCACCGACCCGGTGCTGGCCGCCGCCTACCGGGCCGCGCACGAGGACTACGTCCGGCGCCGCGACGAGATCGAGGAGCTGACCGGCTTCCCGAGCGCGGGCGGCATGCCGGACCGCGTGAAGTGCCTGCACGTCCTGGTCGCCCACTCGCTGGCGGCCGGTCCCGGCGTCAACCCGCTGGGCGACGAGGCGATCGCGATGCTGCCCGAGTGGTGGCGCAAGGGGCCGTGCGTGACGGTCTCCGAGACGGACGGGGAGGACGCCAAGTGACCAGGGTCGCCGCCATCGACTGCGGTACGAACTCCATCCGCCTGCTGGTCGCCGACGCGGACCCCGCCACGGGTGAGCTGACCGACCTCGACCGCCGCATGACCATCGTGCGGCTCGGACAGGGCGTCGACCGCACCGGGCGGCTGGCGCCCGAGGCGCTGGAGCGGACCTTCGCGGCCTGCCGCGAGTACGCCGCCGTCATCAAGGAGCACGGCGCCGAGCGGCTGCGCTTCGTGGCCACCTCCGCCTCCCGGGACGCGGAGAACCGGGACGACTTCGTGCGCGGGGTGCTGGACATCCTCGGCGTGGAACCGGAGGTCATCACCGGCGACCAGGAGGCCGAGTTCTCCTTCACCGGGGCCACCAAGGAGCTGGCGGGACGGGACCACCTCGACAAGCCCTACCTGGTCGTCGACATCGGCGGCGGCTCGACCGAGTTCGTCGTCGGCGAGGACCACGTGCGCGCCGCCCGCTCCGTGGACGTCGGCTGCGTGCGGATGACCGAGCGGCACCTCGTGCAGGACGGCGCGGTGACCGACCCGCCCGCCGAGGCGCAGGTGGCGGCGATGCGCGCCGACATCGAGGCGGCCCTCGACCTCGCCGAGGAGGCGGTGCCGCTGCGCGAGGCGCGCACCCTGGTGGGGCTGGCCGGTTCGGTGACGACCGTCTCCGCGATCGCGCAGGAACTGCCGGAGTACGACTCGGCCGCCATCCACCACTCCCGCGTCTCCCTGGACCGCGTACGGGAGATCAGCGACTGGCTGCTGCGCTCCACCCACGCCGAGCGCGCGGCCGTGCCCTCCATGCACCCCGGGCGCGTCGACGTGATCGGCGCGGGCGCGCTGGTGCTGCTGGCGATCATGGAGCGGACGGGCGCGGCGGAGGTCGTGGTGAGCGAGCACGACATCCTGGACGGCATCGCGTGGTCGCTGGCGTAGGCGTCCCCGGCAGCGGTCTGAGCAGTGCGGACGACGATTGAGCGGCTCCCGGGGGGTCCTTCGCGGTCCTTCGGGGCCCTCCGGTGACGTCCTGTCGGGAAACTTCGTGAAGTTCTTCACAAGGAATTGGGCCCGGTCGGGCGGTGAAAGCGCGCCCGTTGACCCTTTTGGGGGTTCAACTGCCCTTTGAACGTGTTCAGGACGGTGTCCCGGAAGGGGTCCGGAGAGGGTCTTCGGCGGACTGGTTCACCGTCCCCGGCGGTGCGGAGGAGCAGCTCACGCGGCATTGACAACGGAGTGCGGTACACGCTGGTTCCACTGCTCGCCATGATCTCCGTCACTTGGGCGGCGGATGGTAACACAGCCCTCACATGAGCTTGTGAAGGGGCGCACGATCGACCCCCCTGGGGCGGGTGGATACTCGATGGCATGAGCACCACGGAGCGTCCCAGGATCCTCGTAGTAGGCGGTGGGTACGTAGGCCTGTACGCAGCTCGACGCATCCAGAAGAAGATGCGTTACGGCGAGGCGACCGTCACCGTCGTCGACCCGCGGTCGTACATGACCTACCAGCCCTTCCTCCCCGAAGCCGCCGCCGGCAACATCTCCCCGCGGCACGTCGTCGTCCCCCTGCGGCGCGTGCTTCCGAAGGCGGAGGTCCTCACCGGCCGGGTCACCACCATCGACCAGGACCGCAAGGTCGCCACGATCGCCCCGCTGGTGGGCGAGGCGTACGAGCTGCCCTTCGACTACCTGGTCATCGCCATGGGCGCGGTCTCCCGCACCTTCCCGATCCCCGGCCTCGCCGAGCAGGGCATCGGCATGAAGGGCATCGAGGAGTCCATCGGCCTGCGCAACCACGTCCTGGAGCAGCTCGACAAGGCCGACTCCACCACCGACGAGGAGATCCGCCGCAAGGCGCTCACCTTCGTCTTCATCGGCGGCGGCTTCGCCGGTGCGGAGACCATCGGTGAGGTCGAGGACATGGCCCGCGACGCGGCCAAGTACTACAAGAACGTCTCCCGCGAGGACATGCGCTTCGTCCTCGTGGACGCCGCCGACAAGATCCTCCCCGAGGTCGGTCCCAAGCTCGGCCAGTACGGCAAGGAGCACCTCGAGGGCCGCGGTGTCGAGGTCTACCTGTCCACCTCCATGGACTCCTGCGTCGACGGCCACGTGGTGCTGAAGAACGGCCTGGAGGTCGACTCCAACACCATCGTGTGGACGGCCGGCGTCAAGCCGAACCCGGCCCTGTCCCGCTTCGGCCTCCCGCTGGGCCCCCGCGGTCACGTCGACTGCGCGCCCACCCTCCAGGTCCAGGGCACCGACTACATCTGGGCCGCGGGCGACAACGCCCAGGTGCCCGACCTCGTCGGCCGCAAGGCGGGCAACGAGAACGCCTGGTGCCCGCCGAACGCCCAGCACGCGCTGCGCCAGGCCAAGGTCCTCGGCGACAACGTGATCTCCGGTATGCGGGGCTTCCCGCAGAAGGACTACAGCCACGCCAACAAGGGCGCGGTGGCGGGCCTCGGCCTGCACAAGGGCGTGGCGATGATCGTCATGGGCAAGATGAAGATCAAGCTCAAGGGCCGGCTCGCCTGGTACATGCACCGCGGCTACCACGGCATGGCGATGCCGACCTTCAACCGGAAGATCCGCGTCTTCGCGGACTGGACGCTCGGCATGTTCCTCAAGCGCGAGGTCGTCTCCCTCGGTGCGATGGAGACCCCGCGCGAGGAGTTCTACGAGGCCGCCAAGCCGGCTCCGGCCGCGCCGAAGGCCGACCAGAGCGACAAGCCGGCGGCGAAGACCGAGGCCAAGGCCTCCTGACCTCCCCTCGCTCCCAGCCGTAGCAGTCCCCCGAAGGGGCCGCCCGCCATCCGTGGTGCGGGCGGCCCCTTCGCGTTGCCCGCGCACACCCGGCGACAGAACTCGTGGTGTGTACAAGTATTTTGCCGAGTCGTAACGCGTGCCGGGGACTGTGCGGCGGGCTCCCAGGTGTTTACGTGGTGATGGACATTCCGGGATCGCTCGTCACGGAGGTACGCCATGGCTGATGCCGCGCTGCGGCTGCAGAACCTCTTCGCACAGTTGCTGGGAGCGCCCCTCCCGGTGCGCATCCGCGCCTGGGACGGTTCACAGGCGGGTCCGCCGGGCGCCCCCACCCTCGTCGTCCGCAACCGCCGGGCCCTGCGCCGGCTGCTGTTCAAGCCGGGCGAACTGGGCCTGGCCCGCGCCTGGGTGGCCGGCGACCTCGACATCGACGGAGACCTCTACACCGCCCTCGAACTGATGGCCGGCCTGATCTGGGAGCGCGGTGAGGACGCCCGCACGCTCGCCGGGGCGCTGCGCGACCCCGAGGTGCGGGCCGCCGTGCGCGGCCTGGTGAGGCTCGCCGGCCCCCCGCTGCCGCCCGCCCCGCCCCCGGAGGAGGTCCGCCGGGCCCGCGGCCACCTGCACACCAAGCGCAGCGACCGACGCGCCATCAGCCACCACTACGACGTCGGCAACGACTTCTACGAGCTCGTCCTCGGCCCCTCCATGGTCTACTCCTGCGCCTACTGGCAGGCCCCCGAGTCCGAGGGCGGCACGCTGGAGGACGCCCAGCGCGACAAGCTCGAACTGGTCAGCCGCAAGCTCGGCCTGAGCCCCGGCCGGCGCCTGCTCGACGTGGGCTGCGGCTGGGGCTCCATGGCGATCCACGCGGCCCGCGAACACGGCGTGAGCGTCGTCGGCGTCACCCTCTCCCAGGAGCAGGCCGCCTACGCCCGCAAGCGGGTCGCCGACGAGGGGCTCACCGACCGGGTGGAGATCCGCGTCCAGGACTACCGGGACGTCGCCGACGGACCGTACGACGCCATCTCCTCGATCGGCATGGCCGAGCACGTCGGCGCCGAACGCTACCTGGAGTACGCCGTCGACCTGCACAGGCTCCTGAAGCCCGGCGGGCGGCTGCTGAACCACCAGATCGCGCGGCGCCCCCAGCGGGACGAGTCCGCCTACAACGTGGACGAGTTCATCGACGCCTACGTCTTCCCCGACGGCGAGCTGGCCCCGCTCGGCACCACCGTGACGCAGCTGGAGCGCGCCGGGTTCGAGGTGCGCGACGTGGAGTCGATCCGCGAGCACTACGCACTCACCCTGCGCCGCTGGGTCGCCAACCTGGAGTCCGAGTGGGCGGCGGCGCTCCGGCTGGTCAGCCCCGGCCGGGCCCGGGTGTGGCGGCTGTACATGGCCGCCTGCGCGCTCTCCTTCGAGCGCAACCGCATCGGCGTCAACCAGGTCCTGGCGGTGAAGACCCCCGAGGCGGGCGGCTCCGGGCTGCCGCTGCGCGCCCGCACCTGGCACTGACCGCACCTGCGCCCGCGACGCCGAAGGGCCCCGCTCCGGACGGAACGGGGCCCTCCTCGTACGCGCCGGCTGCCCGGCCGTACCGTCACCGCTCTTACTCGGCCTTGATCGCCTGGAGCATGTTCAGCCGTGCCGCCCGCCGGGCCGGCCACAGCGCCGCCAGGACGCCCACGACGGCGGCCAGCAGCAGGAACACGCCCATCCGGCCCCAGGGCAGGACCAGTTCGTACGTCGCGATCGTCGAGCCCATCAGCTCACCGGCCGCCCAGCCGAAGAACACGCCCAGGCCGATGCCGAGCACCCCGCCGAACAGGGAGATCACCAGGGACTCCAGGCGGACCATCCGCTTGATGCCCTTGCGGTCCAGGCCGATGGCCCGCAGCATGCCGATCTCCTGGGAGCGTTCGAAGACCGACATGGCCAGGGTGTTGATGACACCGAGGACGGCCACGATCACCGCCATGGCCAGCAGGCCGTAGAGCATGTTCAGCATCAGCGTGAACATCTTGGCGATCTCGTTGGAGATGTCCTTCTTGTCCTGGATCTTGATCGCCGGGTTGGTGTCGAGCGCCTGCTGCAGGCTGTCCTTGGCGGCCGCGGAGGCCCCGTCGGACATCTTCACCATGACCTGCATGTCGACCGGGTCGCTCAGGTGCGGGGTGAGGACGGAGTTGTCGAGCATGATGCCGCGCAGCATCTCGTTGGCCTCGTAGACGCCCGCGACGGTGAGCCGCTGCTTCTCGCCGTCCTCGTAGGCGACGGTGAAGTCCGAGCCGGCCTTCCAGCCGTTCTCCTTCGCGGTGTCGCCGTCCACGACGACCTTGGTGCCGCCGACCTCGAACGCGCCCTGCTCGACCTTCAGGTCGGTCAGCTCGGTGATCGTGGAGCCGTTGACGCCGGTGAGGTACTCGGTGTCGCCGCCGATGCGGGCGGGGGAGTTGCGCAGCGGGCTGACCGCGGTGACGCCGTCGGTCCCGGCCAGCTTCTCGCCGACGTCCGGGGAGAGCCAGTTGCCGTTGGCCATGGAGACCACGTAGTCGGCCTCGATCGCCGCCGACGCCATCTTGTCGATCGACTTCTGGAGGCTGCCGGCCATCACCGTCATGCCGGTGATCAGGGTCAGACCGATCATCAGCGCGGAGGCGGTGGCGGCGGTGCGGCGCGGGTTGCGCACCGAGTTCTGCCGGGCGAGCTTGCCGGAGACGCCGAACACGCGCAGCACCGGAGCGGCGGCGGCGATCAGCGGCCGGGAGAGCAGCGGCGTCAGGATGAACACGCCGATGATCAGCAGCACCGCGCCCAGACCCATCGGGGCCTGCCCGTCCGTGCCGCCCATGGTGGTCGCCGCGAGGACGACCGCGATGCCGGCGCCCGAGACCAGCGCGCCCAGCGTGTTGCGCAGCACCAGCGACTTGGTCGTCGCCTTGGCGTGCACGCTGCTCATCGCCGCGACCGGCGGGATCTTCGCCGCCCGGCGGCCCGGCAGCCAGGCCGCCAGCATGGTGACCAGGACGCCGACCGCGAGGGCCGCGACGATCGTGCCGGTCGAGACCACCAGCGGCCCGTCGGGCACGACCTCGCCCATCGAGCCCATCAGGGCGCGCATCCCGGCCCCGATGCCGATGCCCGCGAGCAGACCGGTCACCGCGGCGACCACGCCGACCACGAACGCCTCGATCAGCACCGACCGCGTCACCTGCCGGCGGGAGGCGCCGACCGCCCGCATCAGGGCGAGTTCCTTGGTGCGCTGGGCGACCAGCATGGTGAAGGTGTTGGCGATGATGAAGGTGCCGACGAAGAGCGCGATGCCGGCGAAGACCAGCAGCCCCTGCTTCATGCCGCTCATCGACGAGGCGATCGCCTCCGCCTGGTCGTCGGCCAGCTGCTCGGCGGTGGTCGTCTCGACCAGGCCCTCCGGCAGCGCCTTGTCCAGCTCCGCCTTCAGCGCGGCCTGCGTGACGCCGTCCTTCGCCTTGACGTCGATCTCGTCGTACGTGCCCGCCTTGCCGAAGACCTTCTGCGCGGTCGCCGTGTCGAACAGGGTGAGGCTGCCGCCGGCCGCGACACCGCCGTCGTCGGTGGTGAAGACGCCGACGACCTTCGGTGTGATGACCGGGCCGTCGACGGACATCCGCACGGTGTCCCCGACGCCGTAGCCGGTGCGCTCGGCGGTCTTGGAGTCGATGAGGATCTCGCCCTCACCCTTCGGCGCGCGGCCGTCGGTCAGCGGGTACCGGGGGTCCTTCTCGCCCCAGTAGTTGCCGCCCTTGGTGCTCCAGCCGTCGCCGATCAGGTCGCCGTCCTTGTCGGCGACCGCGGTGAAGCCGGAGACCACGCCGATGACGGAGGCGGCGCCCGGCACCTTGGCACTGTCCTCGACGAGGGCCTCGGTCAGCTCGGGCTGCTCGCCGACCTTGTCGCCCTCGGCCTCCTGGAACTCGGGGGTGACGGCCACGTCGACGTGGTCGAAGCCCTTGGCGGAGCTGTTCTGCAGGGCTCCGGAGATGGTGTTGGTGAAGACCAGGGTGCCCGACACGAACGCCACGCCGAGCATCACGGCGAGCACGGTCATCAACAGCCTGGCCTTGTGCGCGAGAACGTTGCGCAAGGCGGTACGGAACATGGGTCTTCTCTGTCCGGAGGTACGTGCGAGTGGGGGGGGCGGGACGGGGACGGGTCAGCTGGTGCGGCCCTTGGCGTCGAACCGCTTCATGCGGTCCAGCACCGAGTCGGCCGTCGGCCCGTACACCTCGTCGACGATGCGTCCGTCCGCGAGGAAGACCACCCGGTCCGCGTAGGCCGCGGCCACCGGGTCGTGGGTCACCATCACGACCGTCTGCCCGAGCTCGCGCACCGAGTTGCGCAGGAAGCCCAGCACCTCGGCGCCCGAGCGGGAGTCGAGGTTTCCGGTCGGCTCGTCACCGAAGATGATCTCGGGCCGGGAGGCCAGCGCCCGGGCCACGGCCACGCGCTGCTGCTGACCGCCGGAGAGCTGGGAGGGCCGGTGACCGAGGCGGCCGGAGAGGCCGACCATCTGGATCACGGAGTCCAGCCACTGCTTGTCCGGCTTGCGGCCCGCGATGTCCATCGGGAGGGTGATGTTCTCCAGGGCGGTGAGCGTCGGCAGCAGGTTGAAGGCCTGGAAGATGAAGCCGATCTTGTCGCGGCGCAGCTTGGTCAGCTGCTTGTCCTTCAGGGAGCCCAGTTCGGTGTCGCCGATGCGCACCGAGCCGGAGGAGAAGGTGTCCAGCCCGGCGACGCAGTGCATCAGCGTGGACTTGCCGGAGCCGGAGGGGCCCATGATCGCGGTGAACTCGGCCTGCCGGAAGTCGACGGAGACCCGGTCCAGGGCGACCACCTGGGTCTCACCCTGGCCGTAGATCTTGGACAGCTCCGTGGCGCGCGCGGCCACGGTGGTGGACCGGTCGGCGATGGGTGCGGTGGTCACGGGAAGGGTGCTCCTGTCGGTACGGCGTGTGTTCGGGGACGTTCTCCATCCTTCCGGCCGCGGGGCGCCGTGTAGTCAGCCGCTGTTCCGGTTCCGGGGGGCGACTTCGGTCGGACGGCGAGCGCGCGTGTACTACCTGAGGATGACGGGCGACCCTGACCCGCCGGGTGACACGGAGGGGTGCCGCGACGGGACGCCGTAACGGGGCGGGCGCCCTTGAAGAGACGGTGAAATTCCGTCATTCCGCATGCGTTGCCGGGCGTCACGGGCAAGGCTGTTGGCAAGTGAGGATGGGTCGGCCCCGGAGCTGATGGCCCCTCAGGCGCCAATAAAATAAGACAACATCGGTCCGCCCGGCCCCTGCGTGAGGGGCGTGCCCCGATAGGCTCAAGGCACTCGACGCGGAGCCCATGGCCTGCCCGGATGGTGGAATGCAGACACGGCGAGCTTAAACCTCGCTGCCCCTTCGCGGGCGTGCCGGTTCAAGTCCGGCTCCGGGCACTCTCCCGCAATGCGCGCCGATCGGCGTTTGACCTCAAGCAAACTTGAGTTTCTAGGTTCCTCTTCAGGCGGCCACCGAGGCCGTCACCGAGGTCGTCACGAAACGAGGAACCCTCATGTCCGCCATGCCTTCCGTGCCCCGGACCCCGTTGAAGATCGGCGTGATCGTCGGCAGTGTGCGCCCCGGCCGGTTCGCCGACACCGTCGCGCGGTGGTTCGTCTCCGAGATCGGCCGGCGCGATGACATGGACGTACACGTCATCGACCTGTCCGAGCCCGCGCTCGCGGCGGAGCTGAAGTTCTCTCTCGGCGAGGCCGGGACGCAGTCCGGCACTCCCGGCCTCGCCGAGCGCATCGGCGGGCTCGACGGCTTCGTGGTCGTCACCCCCGAGTACAACCACGGCTACCCGGCCTCCCTGAAGCTGGCCATCGACCACGTCCACGCCGAGTGGCGCGCCAAGCCGGTCGGCTTCGTCTCCTACGGCGGCATGGCCGGCGGCGCGCGGGCGGTGGAGCAGCTGCGGCAGGTCTTCGCCGAGCTGCACACGGTCACCCTGCGCGACACCGTCGCGTTCCCCATGGCCTGGGAGAAGTTCGATGACGACGGCCGCCCGTTCGACGAGGACGGTCCCGCCAAGGCCGCCACCGTCCTGCTGGACCAGCTCGACTGGTGGGGCCGGACCCTCCGCGAGGGCCGCGCCGCCCGCCCGTACGGAGGCTGACCGGCACTCCCGCGACGGTCCACGGTGATTCGCCGCGGACCGTTGACAGCGGCGCCGCGTGACCGGAGACTCAGCCCAGCGCTCAGTGAAGGAATTTTCACCAGGCGAACAACTGGCAACGACGCCGCACGACCCATGGAAGGGACGACCGATGCGCACCACCGTCGGGATCATCGGGGCCGGCCCCGCCGGACTCCTCCTCGCCCGCCTGCTGCACAACGCGGGGATCGACTCGGTCGTCCTGGAGAGCCGCGACCGCGCCTACGTCGAGCGGCGGCAGCGCGCCGGAATCCTGGAGCAGGGCACCGTGGACGTCCTGCGCGCGGCCGGGGCGGGGGAGCGGATGGACCGTGAGGGGCTGCGCCACGACGGCATCGAGCTGCGGTTCGACAGGCGCCGCCACCGCGTCGACTTCCCCGCGCTCACCGGCGGAAAGTCCGTCATGGTCTACGCCCAGACCGAGGTGTGCAAGGACCTCATCGCCCTCCAGCTCAAGGAGGGCGGCCCGCTGCTCTTCGAGGCCGAGGCGCTGGCCGTGGAGGGCGCCGAGACCGACCGCCCGCGCGTCCGCTTCCGGCACGAGGGCGTCGAGGACGTCCTGGAGTGCGACTACGTCGTCGGCTGCGACGGCTTCTGGGGTGTGGCGCGCAAGGCGGTCCCGGCGGGACTGAGCCGCACCTTCGAACGGACGTACCCCTTCGGCTGGCTCGGCATCCTCGCCGACGTCGCCCCCTCGCACGACGAGCTGGTCTACGCCCGCCACGACCGCGGCTTCGCCCTCCTGTCCATGCGCTCCCCGTCCGTCTCCCGCCTCTACCTCCAGGTCCCCGCCGACACGGACGCCGAGAGCTGGAGCGACGACGAGATCTGGGCCGAGCTGGAGCGCCGCTTCGAGACCGACGACGACTGGACCCTCCGGCGCGGCCCGATCACCCAGAAGTCGGTCACCCCCATGCGTTCCTACGTCCACGAGCCCATGCGGCACGGCCGCCTCTTCCTGGCCGGCGACGCCGCGCACATCGTGCCGCCCACCGGCGCCAAGGGCCTCAACCTCGCCGTCGGCGACGTCGTCACCCTCGCCCGCGCCCTGTCCCACCGCACGGAGACCGGCTCCGACGACCTCCTCGACGCCTACTCCGCGACCTGCCTGCGCCGCGTCTGGCAGGCCGAGCGGTTCTCGTACGACATGACGACTCTCCTGCACCGCGCCCCCGACGCCACCCCCTTCGAGGACCGGCTCCAAGTGGCCCGCCTGGACCGGATCGCGTCCTCCCGCGCCGCGGAGACCGACCTGGCCGAGGCCTACACCGGGTTCCCGATCGGGTGAGCGGTGCGGGGCCGCGCGCACGACCCCGGCCGTGAGGGGAATCACTGATCGGCGTAGCGTGTTGACCCGCAGGGGCAGGGAAAGATCCTCCCCAGGCAGTAGGGTCATTCCTTTGCCGTTCCATTACTCTTGAGCCAAGGCTGCGCAGTGTGGCCATGGAGGAGTGAAATGAGGAGCAGAAACCCGGTCTTCTCGCGACGGGGGTTCAGCCGCGACAACGGCTACGCGGGCTTCAACACCGCGCCGCAGGCCGGGGGTCCCGCTGTCGCCACCCAGGGCAACCCGTATGCCCAGCCCGCGGGGGCCAACCCGTACGCGCAGAACCCGTACGCCCAGCAGGACCTGCAGCACGGCGCGCCGCCGCAGGCGCCGGCCGGCGCAGGCCGGATGACGATGGACGACGTCGTCATCCGCACGGCGAGCACGCTCGGCACGCTCATCGTGACGGCCGCGCTCGCGTGGGCGCTGCTGCCCGTGGACGACGCCAACATCGGCCGTTCCTACGGCATCGGCATCGGTGCCGCGCTGATCGGCATGGTCCTGGCGCTCGTCCAGTCCTTCAAGCGCAAGGCGTCGCCCGCGCTGATCCTGACGTACGCGGCCTTCGAGGGTGTCTTCCTCGGCGTGGTCTCCAGCGTCGTCGACAACCGCATCGCCGACGGCGCGGCCATGCAGGCCGTGATCGGCACGATGGCGGTCTTCGCCGGTGTGCTGATCGCGTACAAGGCCGGCTGGATCCGCGTCAACCGCCGCTTCTACGGCTTCGTCATGGCGGCCGCGCTCGGCTTCGTCTTCCTGATGATGGTGAACCTGCTGTTCGCCGTCTTCGGCGGCGGTGACGGCCTCGGCTTCCGCAGCGGCACGCTCGGTGTCGTCTTCGGCATCGTCGGCATCATCCTCGGCGCCTGCTTCCTCGCCATGGACTTCAAGCAGGTCGAGGACGGCCTGGCCTACGGCGCCCCGCGCGAGGAGGCCTGGCTCGCCGCCTTCGGCCTCACCCTGACGCTGGTGTGGCTGTACCTGGAGTTCCTGCGGCTGATCGCGATCCTGAACAGCAACGACTAGCGACGGTCCGCGCGACGGACGCCGGATGCCGGTCGACAGTGAAGGGCCCCGGGCTTGCCGCCCGGGGCCCTTCGTCGTCGTGGCGGCGCGCGCTCAGCCGAGCCTGCGCGCGGCCCTTCTCAGGTCGTACTCGTGGATGATCGCCTTCGCGTGGCCGTACGCGAGGTTGTGTTCGTGGCGGAGCCAGCTGACCTTCTCCTCGAAACGGAAGAGGGCGGGGCCGTCGTCGACGGCGCGCAGCCAGTCGGAGATCTCACGACCGGTGCAGTGGGGGATGCGGGCGAGCATGTTGCGATGGGTCTCCTCGGAGAAGACTTGGGACATCGGCGCCTCCGGGCGAAAGGGGATGTAAGCCGGTCCTTCAGGTCACCGTGCCTGAGCGTTCGCGCGTTGGCAACAGTCCCGGAGGGGCGCGTACGCTCGCGCCGTGGTTGATACGACGCCTTTGACCCGTGCCGTGGACGACTTCGCCGACCGGTTGCGGGCCGCCCCGCAGAGCAGGCTGCAACGCGGGGCCGCCGCCGAGGCGCTGGAGCTGGCCAGGGAGTTGGCCCGGCGTGCCCAGCTCGTGGAAGAACCGGGGACCGAGCCCAGACAGATGCCGGACGCGGGGATGTTCGCCGCCGCCGACCAGATCGCCGTCGCCGCACACGACTTGGCCCTCGTACTGACGGACGAGGGCCAGGTGGAGGAGGCGGTGCGGCTGGTGGAGGAGGCCCGCAAGCGGGCCGGGGTCTGACGGCCCGGGCGGGCCGCGTGGGGGGCGGCCTCAGAGGGACGCGATGACCCGGTCCGCCAGGATGTACACGTTCTCCTCGCCGCACGCGAAGGTCAGCGTGTAGGCGCCGGAGATCCCCGAGCCGCCCAGCAGGTACGGCGTCTTGCCCGCGCCCAGCGCGGCGGCCAGGCGCTCCGCGGTCTCCCGGTGCCCCGGCGTCATGCAGAGCGTGGTGCCGTCGGCGAAGACGTACACGTCCAGCGTGCCCAGCGGGCCCGGGCGGACGTCGGCCAGCGCGACGCTCGACTCGGCCAGCTCCTCGAGGGTGGCGACGGTGCGCTCGTGGTCGCCGACGGCCGGTGACGGGTTCGGTACGAAGTCCGGGTGCGAGGGGTGCCGGCGGCGGGCGGCGGCCAGCTCGGCGGACTCCCGCGGGCCCGCGTCCTGCGCGGTCGCCTCTTCGGTGTCCGGGCCCGGCTCGGCCACGGGCTCCAGGCCCGCGAAGTCGGCCTGCCGGGGCAGGAACAGCTCACTGTCGGCCAGGCCGAGCAGCAGCGGCGCGTCGGAGGCGTCCCGGGACTCCTGGGCGGCCCAGAAGGCCCGCGCCTCGGCGAGCTCCCGCTCCCGCTCCTCGGCGAGCGCCTCCGCCACGGCGGCGCGTATCTCCTCCGCGTCGGCGGTGGTGCGGGCGGCGGGCACGCGGCCCCGCGTGGCGGCGGCGCGGCTCTCGGCCAGCTCGGTGCGCAGGGCCGCCACCTGCCGGCGCAGCACCAGGATGCTGCGCAGGACGGCGACGCCCACGGCGCCCGTGGCGACCGTGGTGAGCAGCAGGGCGATCGGCATGGCGCTCACTGACGTACTCCCGGTTCAAAGTCGACCCCCGACTTCCTACATCAGCTTGAAGGGAGGACTAACCGTCTGTCAGTGCGTAACGTCACGAAACGGACAGGACTTTGGGCCCGGAAGGTAGGGGTGTTGCTGGTCTGACCTGCGTAAATCAAGGGTACGGGAGAGGTAGGTCACATCCTGGGGGAGTTTGGGTCACAAAACGACCCGGAACCCCGGGGTGAACGGGGTTCCGGGCCGTCGTGTCACGCTGGGTCCCCCAGGCGCTACTGACGGTGCCTCAGAGGTGCGGCGGACGGGTCAGCTCAGGCGCTCGATGACCATGGCCATGCCCTGGCCGCCGCCGACGCACATGGTCTCCAGGCCGAACTGCTTGTCGTGCGTCTGGAGGGAGTTGATCAGCGTGCCGGTGATGCGGGCGCCGGTCATGCCGAAGGGGTGGCCGACGGCGATGGCGCCGCCGTTGACGTTCAGCTTCTCCAGCGGGATGCCCAGCTCGCGGTAGGAGGGGATGACCTGCGCGGCGAACGCCTCGTTGATCTCGGCCAGGTCGATGTCGCCGACGGTCAGCCCGGCGCGGGACAGCGCCTGCTTGCTCGCCTCGACCGGGCCGAGGCCCATGATCTCGGGCGAGAGGCCGGAGACGCCGGTGGAGACGATGCGGGCGAGCGGGGTCAGGCCCAGCTCGCGGGCCTTGGTGTCGCTCATGATCACGAGGGCGGCGGCGCCGTCGTTGAGCGGGCAGCAGTTGCCGGCGGTGACCAGGCCGTCGGGGCGGAAGACCGGCTTCAGACCCTGGACGCCCTCCAGGGTGACGCCGGCGCGCGGGCCGTCGTCCTTGGCGACGACCGTGCCGTCGGGCAGCGTGACCGGGGTGATCTCGCGCTCCCAGAAGCCGTTCTTGATGGCTTCCTCGGCGAGGTTCTGCGAGCGGACGCCGAACTCGTCCATGTCCTGCCGGGTGATCCCCTTGGCGCGCGCCAGGTTCTCGGCGGTCTGGCCCATCGCGATGTACGGGTCGGGGACCAGGCCGTCCTCGCGCGGGTCGTGCCAGGCCGTGCCCTCCTGCTCGGCGACGGCGGCGGTACGGGCCTCCGCCTCGGCGAACAGCGGGTTGTGCGTGTCGGGCAGGCTGTCGGAGTTGCCCTTGGTGAACCGGGAGACCATTTCGACGCCGGCCGAGATGAAGACGTCGCCCTCACCGGCCTTGATGGCGTGCAGGGCCATGCGGGAGGTCTGCAGGGACGAGGAGCAGTACCGGGTGACGGTGCAGCCGGGCAGGTGGTCCATGCCCATCTCGACGGCGACGATCCGGCCGAGGTTGTTGCCCTGCTCACCGCCGGGCAGGCCGCAGCCCAGCATCAGGTCGTCGATGTCCCGGGGGTCCAGCTCGGGGACCTTGGCGAGCGCGGCCTGGATGATCGTGGCGGCGAGGTCGTCGGGCCGCAGGTCCTTGAGGGAGCCCTTGAAGGCGCGGCCGATGGGGGAGCGGGCGGCAGAGACGATCACGGCTTCGGGCATCACGGCTCCAGCGATGAGGGATTGGGCGGCTGCTGGGGAAGTTACCCGGACGTATGGCGTCGGTCACGGGTATGGACGTGTGACATGGGCCGCAACTTTCTAAGCGCTTGCTTTTGCCTCCGGCGGTTGGGCGGTGTTTGCCGAGCCGGGCTATCCGGGGGTTGCGCCCCCAGACCCCCATCGGCCTGGACGGCCTCGTCCTCAAACGCCGGACGGGCTGGAAGGCTCCGCCTCCGCCACCCTCCGGCGCCTCCGGCGCTTCAGCAGCGCCCACGGCCCCCGCGGCCCCGACGGCATCGCGGCCGCGACCTCCGTGCCGGCCTCCGACGCCGCCTCCGCCGCCGCCCGTGCCACCGGCAGGAACCCCTCGCGGCGCAGTGCGTCGGGGCGCTCCTCCTCGGCCGGCCACAGGCCGAGCGCGGCGCACACCGACGGCAGTACGGCCATCGCGGCGGTGGCGTACCCCTCGGCGGAGGGGTGGTAGTTGTCCGGTCCGAACAGCTCCCGCGGGTTCTGCGCGAACTCCGGGCCCAGCAGGTCGCCCAGCGACACCGTGCGCCCGCCCTGCTCCACGGCCCCGATCGTCTGCGCCGCCGCCAGCTGCCGCGAGGCCCGCCGCGCCAGCCAGCGCAGCGGCTGCCGCACCCGCTCGATGGTGCCCAGGTCGGGGCAGGTGCCGACCACCACCTCCGCACCGGCCGTGCGCAGCCGCCGTACCGCGCCCGACAGGTGACGGACCGAGCGGGTGGCCGGCATCCGGTGGGTGACGTCGTTCGCGCCGACCATGATCACGCAGATGTCGGGAACCATGCTCGGGTCGGCGAGCACCAGGGCCACCTGCCGGTCCAGGTCGTCCGAGCAGGCCCCCGGCAGTGCGACCGAGCCCAGCTCCACCGGCCGCTCCGCCACCGCCGCGAGCCCCGAGGCGAGCAGCGCGCCCGGCGTCTGCCCGGCCCGGCGCACGCCCTGGCCCGCGGCCGTGGAGTCGCCCAGCATCATCAGCCGCAGGGGCGGCTCACCGGCCGTCGGCAGGCCGCCGCCGTACAGTCCCCGCGCGTTCGGCACCCGGTCGGGTCCCCCGATGCCCACCCGGCGCCTGGCCAGCTGCACCTCCGCCAGCAGCAGACCGACCGTGGCCGCACCGGCCAGCCCGATGCCGCCGCCGCCGTACGCCGCGCCGGCCGCGATCCGCCGGGCCACCCGCGCCCTCGACATGCTCGTCATACGTCGCCGCCACCTCCTCCAACCCGTACACCCACTCCTTGCCCCGTACGGACGGTCGCCCAATCTCAACGGGGAGTGAACGGAGGAGTGAACGACCGTCACGGGGCACGGGCGGGCCGCCAGGCCATAGGCTGGCCGGACCGATAGACGACCACATCTTTTGCAGCATCCGGAGACCACGGTGCAATTCCACGACTCGATGATCAGCCTCGTCGGCAACACCCCGCTGGTGCGGCTCAACAGCGTGACCAAGGGCATCAGGGCCACCGTCCTGGCCAAGGTGGAGTACTTCAACCCCGGCGGCTCGGTGAAGGACCGCATCGCCCTGCGCATGATCGAGGCCGCGGAGAAGAGCGGCGAGCTGAAGCCCGGCGGCACGATCGTGGAGCCGACCAGCGGCAACACGGGCGTCGGCCTGGCGATCGTGGCCCAGCAGAAGGGCTACAAGTGCATCTTCGTCTGCCCCGACAAGGTGTCCACCGACAAGATCAACGTACTGCGCGCATACGGCGCCGAGGTCGTCGTCTGCCCCACGGCGGTCGACCCCGAGCACCCGGACTCCTACTACAACGTCTCCGACCGCCTGGTCCGCGAGACGCCGGGCGCGTGGAAGCCGGACCAGTACTCCAACCCGCACAACCCGCTCTCCCACTACCACTCGACCGGCCCCGAGCTGTGGGAGCAGACGGCGGGGAAGATCACCCACTTCGTCGCAGGCGTCGGCACCGGCGGCACCATCTCCGGCACCGGGCGGTACCTGAAGGAGGCCGGTGACGGCGCGGTGAAGGTGATCGGCGCCGACCCCGAGGGGTCCGTCTACTCCGGCGGCTCCGGACGTCCGTATCTCGTCGAGGGTGTCGGCGAGGACTTCTGGCCGACGGCGTACGACCGCGAGGTCGCCGACGAGATCGTCGCCGTCTCCGACAAGGACTCCTTCCAGATGACCCGCCGCCTCGCCAAGGAGGAGGGCCTGCTGGTGGGCGGCTCCTGCGGCATGGCGGTCGTGGCGGCGCTGGAGGTGGCGTCGAGGCTCGGCGAGGACGACGTGGTCGTCGTACTCCTCCCGGACAGCGGGCGCGGTTACCTCAGCAAGATCTTCAACGACGAGTGGATGGCCGACTACGGCTTCCTGGAGGACGCAGGCCCGAGCGCCCGCGTCGCCGACGTCCTGAACCACAAGGAGGGCGGCCACATCCCCTCCCTCGTCCACATGCACCCGGACGAAACCGTCGGCCAGGCCATCGAGGTGCTGCGCGAGTACGGCGTCTCGCAGATGCCGATCGTCAAGCCCGGCGCCGGCCACCCGGACGTGATGGCCGCCGAGGTCGTCGGCTCGGTGGTGGAGCGCGAGCTGCTGGACGCCCTGTTCACCAAGCGGGCCTCGCTGGAGGACCCGCTGGAGAAGCACGTGTCCTCCCCGCTGCCGCAGGTCGGCTCCGGCGAGCCCGTCGCCGACCTGATGTCGGTGCTCGGCGCGGCCGACGCGGCGATCGTCCTCGTCGAGGGCAAGCCGACCGGTGTGGTGAGCCGTCAGGACCTGCTGTCCTTCCTGGCCAAGGGCAAGTAGCAAAGGCAAGTGGCCAAGGCAGGTACGGACTTCGCGGAAGTGGTACGTGCGCGTCATGTCCGCGCAGCAGTCACTTAACACGGGGGCGGCAGAGTAGACGGTGTCGGCAGGGATCGGGAGCAACTCCCCGGTCCCGCCGGCGTCGTACGGCGTCACGGACCTTCCGGAGCGGCTCCCGGACCTCCAAGGACGCCACGGACGCGTCGCCGCCCGGCCGTGAGGCCCGGCACCGCGCGCGTCCACCGCGGGGACCGCCGTCGTCCCGCCCCCCAGCGATGGGGGTGCGGCGGTCCCCGCGCGGTCCTTCCTCAGAAGCCGGGGGCCTTCACTCGTCCCAGGCGTCGCCCTTGCCGGCCCAGCGGCGGCCCGAGAACAGGCCCGGATTGGTCCGCGCCACCTGGACGACGTTGACCCCGACGATGCCGGCCCAGGCGACCAGCAGTCCGGGGAGGTCGGCGACGCCGCCGCCGATCGCCGACAGCGGGACCGCGAGCACCAGCGAGACGATGCCGAAGCCGAAGCGCTCCCCGAAGGAGTCCGTCGGCCTCGGCGACCGGCTGTCGCGGGCCGTCGCCATCTGCCGCTCGGCCATCTGCCGCCGCACCCGGCGTTCGACCGCCCCGTCGATGCGCTGGTCGACCTTCTCCAGGAACGAGTCGACCAGCGCGGACTCGTACTCCTCCCCGAGCTCCCTGCGGGTCTGCAGGGTGGCGTCGAGTTCCTTCTTGAGGTCGGTGTCCCGCCCGTCCATTCCGGTCATGACACCCAAGGTAGGCAGCCGGGGCGCGGTCGGCACTGGGGTTAGCCCCCGTCTGTGGCGGGGGCGGACGGGAGGGGCGCCGCACGTCGTGCCGGCCGCAGCCTCGCTGTATAACGGTATGCAGGAATCGGGGCAGCTGAATAGGGACGAAGTAGGACGAGGGGGAGCACCTCATGAGCGGGACCAGCGGCACCGGGGGCGGCACCGACAGTCCGGCCGTGCGGTTGCAGGCGCTGTTCGAGGGGCACCGGCTGACGCCGACCCAGCGGCGCATCGCGCACAGCATGGTGCGCCGCGCCTTTGAAGTGCCCTTCCTGTCCAGCGTGGAACTGGCCGAGCTGGCCGGGGTCAGCCAGCCGTCCGTGACCCGCTTCGCCGTCGCCCTCGGCTTCGACGGCTATCCGGCCCTGCGCCGCCACCTGCGCGAGGTGGCACCCGCCGAACCGGTGGCGGACACCGGCTCCTGCAACGAGTACCAGCAGGCCGTCGAGGCCGAGATCGAGAACCTGCGCCATCTGGCGGAGGCGCTGGCCGACCCGGCGCCGGTGCGGGAGGCGGGCCGCGCCCTCGCCGCGAGCCGGCCCCTGCCGGTGCTGGGGCTGCGGGCGGCGGCGGCCCAGGCGCACGGCTTCGCCTACTTCGCCGCCAAGGTCCACGCGGACGTCCGGCTGCTGGACGAGGGCGGCACGATGCTCCACGACCGGATCGACGCCGCCGTCCGGGCGGGGGCGAGCGCCCTGCTCTGCTTCGCCCTGCCCCGCCATCCGCGCGAGGTCGTCGACGCGCTCGCCCACGCCAAGGGGGCGGGGCTGACGGTGGTGACCGTCGCCGACTCGGCCTTCGCACCGGTCGCCAAGGTGTCCGACCTGCTGCTGCCCGCCGCCGTCGGCACCGGGCTCGCCTTCGACACCGCCTGCGCGCCGATGCTGCTGGGCCGGGTGCTGCTGGAGGCCATGTGCGACGACCTGCCGGACGCCCAGGCCCGGCTGGAGGAGTTCGACGCGAAGGCGGCGGCGCGGGGGCTCTTCGTCGACTGAGTCGCGTGGGGCGGCCCGGGCGCCCAGGTGCCGCGTTCTCAGATTCGTCTCAGCTTTCCCCGTTAACCTGCGTCGCCGCACACCCTTCAGACGCATCGCAGGCAGCACAAAGGGACAGGAGGCCGGACGTGGCGCGCGGAGGACAGGGGCTGGTTCGGGTCGCCGTCGTCGTACGGGCGGGGGCGGCGCCACTGTGGTGGCTGGGCGTGTTCGCGGCGGGCATCGGGTTGCTGGTGCCGGGACTGACCGGGCGCCGGATCGGGGTCCTGGCCGGAGCCGCGCTGTTCGTCGTCGCGGTGGCCGTCGTCGCCACCGTACGCCGCAAGCGGTACACCGCCCTGGCCGGCTCGGCCGCCCGCGCGGGCAAGCACGACGTGCTCCAGGACCGCGCGGTGACCCTGCGCAACTGGCGCCGGGGCCACCGCTGGTGGCTGCTCCTCGCCTTCCTCGCCGCCCTGGGCAGCGACTTCGCCGTTCCGGCCGCCGCCGGACTGCTGATGGCCGGCTGCGGCGTGGGCCTGTGGCTGAAGTCCGCCTGGATCGGCCGCCGCGAACAGGCCGGGAACGCCCTGCTGTGGGTCCGCGTCGACTGGCTCGCCCGGGGCGGCGGACGCCCGGTGGGCAAGACGGTCAAGGCCTACCGCAGCACGGGCATCGCGGCGGGCGACGCGGCCCCCGGAGGGGCACGGCGGAAGACGGCGGCGCTGGTGTGATGCCGGGGTGCCGGTGCCGGTGCGGGTGCGGGTGCGGGTGCGGGTGCGGGTGCCGGTGTCGGTGCGGCGCTGGTGGAGGTGCGCCTACCGGGGCGGGGCGGTGCGGGTATGGGCGCGGGTGCGGGTGCGTCGTGGCTGGTCGCGCAGTTCCCCGCGCCCCTGGGGGCGTCACCTCAGCCGTGTCGTGAGCCGGGTGGGGACGTCAGCGCGTTCGCGTGTGCCCCGCCCGCCTCCGACACGATCTCCGCCACCGACTGGGCCTCCCGCACGGTCGCGAAGGCGACCGTCCCGGAACCGCCCGTCCTGAACCCGTACACCCCGGGGCGCGCCAGCGAGTTGTACGCGTAGTGGTGCGCGAAGTAGTACGCCCCCGTGTCCAGCGCCGCCGCGTAGTCCCCCTGCTCCAGCAACGGCAGCGCACGCCCCGACGCCAGCAGGTCGCCCGCGAAGCACGCCGGGCCCGCCACGTCCTGCACCACGTCCGGCCCCGCCTTCGGCAGCCCCTTGCCGTCGTACGCGGCGATCCGCAGCGGCCACGCCCCCGGCGCGTACACCGTCCGCGTGGCGACCTGCACGCCCGCGTGCGTCACCGCGACCGGCCGGCCCCCGGCGCTCTTGGCGTACTCGACGCGCGCCACCACCGTGCCGTGCTTGGCCAGCAGTGACCGCCCGAACTCGGTGACCAGCCCGTACCGCCCGTCGAACAGCCCCGGCACCGTCTCGCGCAGCACGCGCGCGTACTCGGCGTAGGTCGGGGTCGTCTCGTCCGACGCGAAGTTCACCGGCAGCCCGCCGCCGATGTCGAGCGTGTCGACCTGCCGGCGCCCGGCCCGCTCGTTGATCTCCTCGGCGAGCGCGTACGTCTCGGCCACGCCCTCGGCCATCAGCGCCAGCGGGATGCCCTGGGAACCGGTGTGCGCGTGCAGCCGGGTCAGCCACGGCCGGTCCAGGTAGGCCCGCACCACCCACTCGCGGGCGCCCTCGTCGCGCAGCGCCACCCCGAACTTCGAGGTCGCCGTCGCCGTCGACAGCGCCTCGATGGCGCCCCCGCCGACCTGCGGGTTGACCCGGATGCCGAGCGGGGAGGCGCTCGCCTCGTCGGCCATCAGGGCGTCGATGCGCGCCAGCTCCTGCGGGTTGTCCGCGTTGACCGCGATGCCCAGCGCCAGCGCTTCCCGCAGCTCGCCCCGCGTCTTGGCGGGCGAGTCCAGCACCGTCCGCTCCGGCGGCACCCCCGCCGCCCGGGCCAGGGCCAGCTCGCCCGGGCTCGCGACCTCGGTGCCGATGCCCTCCTCGTGCAGCAGCCGCACCACCGGGACCAGCGGAGTCGCCTTCACCGCGAAGGCGTGCAGCACCGGAGTCCCGGGTGCCGTCACCGCGTCGAACGCCGCCCGCAGCGCCGCCGCCGACTCGCGGATGCCCGCGACGTCCAGCAGCCCGACGATCGGGGCGTCGGGCCCCAGCAGCCCCTGCTCCACGGCCGCCCGCACCGCCTCGTCCCGCCGCGCCGCCCGCTCCGCGCCGGTGCCGCCCAGGTCTCCGCCCACGTCCGTGCCGTCGCTCACGCGATCCTCCGTTCCTTCGTGTGCCTGCTGACCAGTCCGCACATCCAGCCAAACATCCGCGACGCGCCCGCGTCGGGACACGGACGTATTGACTAGTTCTATTCACGAGGCGAGTATGTGAATATCCGCAGTAACAATCCGCCGGGAGCAAGCCACCAGGAGGCAGAACATGTCCGGACCCCGCCCTGTCCGCGCGCCACGCGGCACCACGCCGAGCGCCCTGGGCTGGCAGCAGGAGGCCGCCCTGCGGATGCTCCAGAACAACCTGGACCCGGAGGTCGCCGAGCACCCGGACAAGCTCGTCGTCTACGGCGGGACGGGGAAGGCCGCCCGCGACTGGCGCTCCTTCGACGCCATGGTGCGTACGCTCCAGACCCTCAAGCAGGACGAGACGATGCTCGTCCAGTCCGGCCGCCCGGTCGGCGTCATGCAGACCCACGAGTGGGCCCCGCGCGTCCTCATCGCCAACTCCAACCTCGTCGGCGACTGGGCCAACTGGGAGGAGTTCCGCCGCCTTGAGGCCCTCGGCCTGACCATGTACGGGCAGATGACGGCCGGCTCCTGGATCTACATCGGCACCCAGGGCATCCTCCAGGGCACCTACGAGACCTTCGCCGCCGTCGCCGCCAAGAAGTTCGGCGGCACCCTCGCCGGGACCATCACCCTCACCGCCGGCCTCGGCGGCATGGGCGGCGCGCAGCCCCTCGCCGTGACGATGAACGACGGCGTCGCCATCTGCGTCGACTGCGACCCCCGCGCCATCGACCGCCGCATCGAGCACCGCTACCTCGACGTGAAGGCCGACTCCCTCGACCACGCCCTCCAGCTGGCCACCGAGGCCCGCGACCGGCGCGAGCCGCTTTCCATCGGCGTCCTCGGCAACGCCGCCGAGCTGGTCCCGCAGCTGCTCGCCATGGGCGCCCCCATCGACATCGTCACCGACCAGACCTCGGCCCACGACCCGCTGGCCTACCTGCCCACCGGGATCGCCTTCGAGGACATGGGCGACGCCGCCGCCAAGGACCCGGCGGGCTTCACCACCCGCGCCCGCGAGTCCATGGCCCGGCACGTCGAGGCCATGGTCGGCTTCCAGGACGCCGGCGCCGAGGTCTTCGACTACGGCAACTCCATCCGGGGCGAGGCCCAGCTCGCCGGATACGACCGTGCCTTCGCCTTCCCGGGCTTCGTACCGGCGTACATCCGCCCCCTCTTCTGCGAGGGCAAGGGCCCCTTCCGCTGGGCCGCCCTGTCCGGCGACCCCGCCGACATCGCCAGGACCGACAAGGCGATCCTCGACCTCTTCCCCGAGAACGAGTCCCTCGCCCGCTGGATCAAGATGGCCGGTGAGCGCGTCCACTTCCAGGGCCTGCCCGCCCGGATCTGCTGGCTCGGCTACGGCGAGCGCGACAAGGCCGGTGAGCGGTTCAACGACATGGTCGCGAGCGGCGAGCTGGCCGCGCCGATCGTCATCGGCCGCGACCACCTCGACTGCGGCTCCGTCGCCTCCCCGTACCGCGAGACCGAGGCGATGCTCGACGGCTCCGACGCCATCGCCGACTGGCCGCTGCTGAACGCCATGGTCAACGTGGCCTCCGGCGCCTCCTGGGTCTCCCTGCACCACGGCGGCGGCGTCGGCATGGGCCGCTCCATCCACGCCGGCCAGGTCACCGTCGCCGACGGCACCGCACTCGCCGGCGAGAAGATCCGCCGCGTCCTCACCAACGACCCCGGCATGGGCGTCATCCGGCACGTCGACGCCGGCTACGACATCGCCGAGTCGGTCGCCGGGGAGCGGGGCGTGCGGGTGCCGATGCGCGAGGGCGCCGAGGCGGCCGAGGCACGCGAGGGTGACGGCGCGTGAGCTTCCACAGCATGTGGGCGGAGCTGCTGCCGGTCGGCCGCAGCTCCGCCTCCGGCGGCTACCGCCGCTACGCCTGGACCGGGGCCGACGCCGACTGCCGGGCCTGGTTCCGGCAGCAGGCCGAGGCGCGCGGACTGGCCTACGAGACCGACCGCAACGGCAACCAGTGGGCCTGGCTCGGCGACCCCGCCGCGGGCGACGCCGTCGTCACCGGCTCCCACCTGGACTCCGTGCCCGACGGCGGTGCCTTCGACGGCCCCCTCGGTGTCGTGTCCGCCTTCGCCGCCCTGGACGAACTGCGCGGGCGCGGAGCGCGGCTCACCAGGCCCCTGGGCATCGTCAACTTCGGCGACGAGGAGGGCGCCCGCTTCGGCCTCGCCTGCGTCGGCTCCCGGCTCACCGCCGGCGCCCTCACCGTCGAACAGGCCCACCGCCTCACCGACGGCGACGGCATCACGCTCCCGCAGGCCATGGAGGCCGCCGGGTACGACCCGGACGCCATCGGCCCCGATCCCGAACGGCTCGCCCGGATCGGCGCCTTCGTCGAGCTCCACGTCGAACAGGGCCGGGCCCTGGACCTGTCCGGCGACCGGATCGGCATCGCCTCCGCCATCTGGCCGCACGGACGCTGGCGCTTCGACTTCCGGGGCGAGGCCAACCACGCCGGCACCACCCGCCTCGCCGACCGCCGCGACCCCATGCTGTCCTACGCCGAGACCGTCCTCGCCGCCCGCCGCGAGGCCGAACTCGCCGGTGCCGTCGCCACCTTCGGCAAGATCGGTGTCGAACCCAACGGCGTCAACGCCATCCCGTCCCTGGTGCGCGGCTGGCTCGACTCCCGCGCCGCCGACCAGGCGACCCTGGACACCGTCGTCACCGGCATCGAGAAGGCCGCCCGCGAGTACGCCGCCGCCCACGGCGTCGACCTCGGCGTCGAGCGCGAGTCCTTCACCCCCGTCGTCGAGTTCGACCACGCCCTGCGCGACGAACTCGCCCGCATCCTGGGCCGCGACACGGAGCTGAAGGTCCCCGTCCTCGGCACGGGCGCCGGACACGACGCCGGAATCCTCTCCGGACGCATCCCGACCGCCATGCTGTTCGTGCGCAACCCCACCGGCGTCTCGCACTCCCCGGCCGAGTACGCCGCCGAGGACGACTGCGTGGCCGGGGTGAGCGCACTCGCCGACGTACTGGAAGGGCTGGCCCGCACGTGACGACCACCGCACGGACCCGGACGTACTGGCTGGAGCACGCCTGGCTCGGCACCCACGTCGAGCCGGGCGTCGCCGTGGACGTGGGCGACGACGGCCGCGTCGCCGCCGTCCGCACGGACGTCCCCGCCCCGCCCCCGGGTGCGGAGCCCCTGCGCGGGCTGACCCTGCCGGGACTGGCGAACGCCCACTCGCACGCCTTCCACCGCGCCCTGCGCGGCACCGTCCAGGTCGGCTCCGGGACCTTCTGGACCTGGCGCGAGGTCATGTACTCCGTCGCCGACCGGCTGACCCCCGAGACGTACCTCGACCTCGCCCGCGCGGTGTACGCCGAGATGGCGCTGGCCGGCATCACCACCGTCGGCGAGTTCCACTACGTCCACCACGCCCCCGGCGGCACCGCCTACGCCGACCCCAACGCGATGGGGGAGGCCCTGATCCAGGCCGCCGCCGACGCCGGCATCCGCATCACCCTCCTCGACACCTGCTACCTGTCCTCCGGCTTCGGACAGCCCCCGAACCCCCACCAGCGCCGCTTCTCCGACGGGACGGCGGACGCCTGGGCGCAACGCTGTTCAGTTCTCAAGGAACGGGATCACGCACGGATCGGGGCGGCGGTCCACTCGGTGCGGGCCGTGCCCGCCGACCAGTTGGCGACCGTGGCCCGGTGGGCCGAGGAGCGGCGGGCCCCGCTGCACGTGCACCTGTCCGAGCAGACCGCCGAGAACGACGCCTGCCGCGACGCCCACGGGTGCACACCCACCCGGCTCCTCGCCGACCACGGAGTCCTCGGCCCCCGCACCACCGGCGTCCACAACACCCACCTCACCGACGAGGACATCGCCCTGCTCGGCGGCAGCCGCACCGGCACCTGCATGTGCCCGACCACGGAACGGGACCTCGCCGACGGCATCGGCCCGGCAGCCGCCCTCCAGCGGGCGGGCTCCCCGCTCTCCCTCGGCTCCGACAGCCACGCCGTCGTCGACCTGCTGGAAGAGGCGCGCGCCATGGAGCTGAACGAGCGCCTGCGCACCCGCACCCGCGGCCACTGGACCGCCGCCGCCCTGCTGCGCGCCGCCGGCGCCGACGGCCACGCCGCCCTCGGCTGGGACGACGCCGGGACCATCGAGGCCGGGGCCCGCGCCGACCTCGCCACCATCGCCCTCGACTCGGTCAGAACAGCGGGGCCACTGCCCAGGCTCGGCGCCGAGACGGCCGTATTCGCCGCGACGGCAGCGGACGTACGGCACACGATCGTGGGCGGACGGCACGTCGTACGCGACGGGGTCCACACTCTCGTACCCGATGCGCCCCAGGCCCTCGCGCGGGCCGTGGAAGCCCTGCGCGCCCAGTAACGAACGCCCGCTCCCGCCCCCACGAGGACGTCACGGACATCATGAGCAGCAGCACCGTCATCACCAACATCGCCGCACTCGTCACCAACGACCCCTCCCTCGGTGACAACTCCCTCCTCGGACTGGTCCGGGACGCGGCCGTCGTCATCGACGGCGACCGCGTCGCGTGGACCGGTGAATCAAGCAAAGCACCCGCCACTGACAATCGCCTCGACGCCGGCGGCCGGGCCGTCCTCCCCGGCTTCGTCGACTCCCACTCCCACCTCCTCTTCGGCGGCGACCGCACCGAGGAGTTCAACGCCCGCATGTCCGGCCGCCCCTACAGCGCCGGCGGCATCCGCACCACCGTGGCCGCCACCCGCGCCGCGAGCGACCAGGAACTGGAAGCGGGCCTCACCCGCTACCTCGAAGAGGCCCTGCGCCAGGGCACCACGACCTTCGAGACCAAGTCCGGCTACGGACTGACCACCGCCGACGAGTCCCGCGCCCTGCGCGTCGCCGTCCGCCACACCGACGAGGTGACGTTCCTCGGCGCCCACATCGTCGCGCCCGAGCTGGCCGACGACCCCGCCGCCTACGTCGACCTCGTCACCGGCGAGATGCTCGACGCCTGCGCCCCGCACGCCCGCTGGATCGACGTCTTCTGCGAGAAGGGCGCCTTCGACGGCGACCAGGCCCGCGCGATCCTCACCGCCGGCAGGGCCAAGGGCCTGCACCCCCGCATCCACGCCAACCAGCTCTCCTACGGCCCCGGCGTGCAGCTCGCCGTCGAACTCGACGCCGCCAGCGCCGACCACTGCACCCACCTCACCGACGCCGACGTGGACGCCCTGGCGAACAGCGGCACGGTCGCCACCCTGCTGCCCGGCGCCGAGTTCTCCACCCGCGCCCAGTGGCCCGACGCCCGCCGCCTGCTCGACGCGGGCGCCACCGTCGCCCTGTCCACCGACTGCAACCCGGGCTCCTCCTTCACGTCCTCCGTGCCCTTCTGCATCGCCCTCGCCGTGCGGGACATGGGGATGACGCCGGACGAGGCGGTCTGGTCGGCCACCGCGGGCGGCGCCGCGGCCCTGCGCCGCGACGACGTCGGCCGCCTGACCCCCGGCGCCTACGCCGACCTGACCCTCCTCGACGCCCCGAGCCACGTCCACCTCGCCTACCGGCCGGGCGTCCCGCTGGTCCGCGGGGTGTGGCGGCGCGGCGCACGGGTCGTCTGACCCCCGCCGGAACGGATCACCGCGGGGCCCCGGCCCGCCACCGCTGGTCGGTCCGCCCGGAGGTCGCCCCGACGAGCACCACCGCATCGCCCCCGCCCGGCGTCACCGCCCGGTCGGGGGCGATGCCCGGGTGGATCACCCCGCGCGCGTCCACGGCGAACCGCAGGTTCTGGCCGTTGCGCCCGTCGACGGAGTCGCACTCCCAGATGCCGACGCCCTTGTCGACGGAGCCGCGGCTGTCCAGGCAGAAGTCGTCGTCGGCGTACGACTGGACCACCCCGCGCCCGGCATCGGCCCGCCACAGCTGAGTGGGGGAGGAGGTACAGGGCGCCGTCACGACGTCCGTGCCCTTCTCCAGGTCGCCGTCGATGTCCAGGCACCGGCCCGAGGCGACGTTCACCACCTGGGCGTACGTGCCGCCCGGCGCCCGGTACGACGGCGCGGAGGGCGTCGGCGACGGCCGCGCGGTGCGCGACGGCGTCGGACTCGCCGTAGGAGAGGGCGATTCCGAGGTGGCCGAGGGGGAGGGCGAGGGCGTGGCGGAGGCGGACGGCGTCGCGGGGACGGTGGCCGTCACCGTCACCTGCGGCGGTCCGGCCGGGGCGCGGGACGACGCGTTCGCCGCCGGACCGGACGGGGCGTCGTCCGGTGACAGCAGCAGGAAGAGCAGCGGAGCCAGGGCCACGCCCAGGGCCGCCGAGGCCAGGGCGAAGCGGCGGGAGGGCGGCCAGGTCCCGGGCAGCGCGAGCGGGGCACCGGCGCCCGGCGCCTCCGGCTCCCGCGCCGCGTACGCCGTACCCGCCCACGGCAGCAGGCCCTCGGCCAGGGCGGTGCGGGGGGAGTCGCGCAGGGTGCGCTGCTCCTCGTGGGCCGCCGTGCAGTGCGGACAGTGCGTCATGTGCGCGTGCAGATCCGGGCTGTCCCGGGGGCTGTCGGGCCGTACCGACTCCTCGATGAGGCGCCGGAAGTCCACGCAGCGGGGATCGTCGGAGGCCGCCAGCCGGGACCGCAGGCAGGCTCGCGCCAGTGACTGGAGCGCGGGGGCCGTGCCGTACGTGACGTCCTGGCCGCCGAGGCCGAGCAGCGCGGCGGTGCGGTCGGTGGGCTCGCGCTCCACCACGTCGTACCAGAGCAGGCCCTGAGCGCGGGACGGCAGCGAACGAAAGGCCGTGAGCAGGGGCGGGACCGGGCAGCCGGAACCCCCGGTGTGCAGGACGAGGAGCAGGCCCGGGTCCAGTCCGGCGGAGCGCTCGTCGGCCGCCCACTCGGCCGCGACCTCCCCGGTGAGGAGCAGCAGACGGTGCCGCCACGGCCCGCCCGTGTCGGTGCCGCGGACCGCCTGTCGGGCCGCCAGGGTGAAGGCCCGGGCGGCCAGTTGCCGCGCCGCCGAATCCCCGGCCGCGCACAGGCGCGCGTAGGCGAGGACCGGCGGCTGGTGCCGCGCGCGGAGTTCCCGGAGCGCCGGGTAGGCGGTGGGCGTGTCGGCGTGGAGCAGTTCGGTCAGCCGCGCGTCGGAAGCGCCGGCGTACGTCTCCTCCCCGGCCCGGTCACCGCTGTCGGTCCTGTCGCCCCGCGCCATCCGTCCGCCTCCTCGCACCACGTCGCACCACCGCGCCGGTGCTGACGTACCGGCCAGTTTGGAGGGTGCTCATAGTGGTGGAACGAGGCCCGGGAGGAAAGAGGTGTCCCCGGGTAACAGGCGGTGGTTCCGGGCCGCGAGCCGGATGTGCGGGGGCAACCCGAAGGGGGGCGGCCCGAACTCGGACCGCCCCCCTGGAGGGCAAGCGTCACCCGGTGAGGACTACTCCTCGACCGTGAGCCCCTTGCGCAGCTTCACGAGGGTCCGCGACAGCAGACGCGAGACGTGCATCTGGGAGATGCCGAGCTCCTCGCCGATCTCCGACTGGGTCATGCCCGCGACGAAGCGGAGGGAGAGGATCTTCCGGTCCCGGGAGGGGAGTTCGGCGATCAGCGGCTTCAGCGACTCGACGTACTCGATGCCCTCGAGCCCGTGGTCCTCGTAACCGATCCGGTCGGCCAGCGCGCCCTCGGCGTCGTCCTCCTCCGGCTGGGCGTCCAGCGAGGAGGCGGTGTAGGCGTTGGAGGCGGCCATGCCCTCGACGACCTCGTCCTTGGACAGGCCGAGGTGCTCGGCCAGCTCCGTCACCGTGGGGGCGCGGTCGAGGCGCTGGGCCAGCTCGTCGCCAGCCTTGGCCAGGTCGAGGCGCAGCTCCTGGAGGCGGCGCGGGACGCGCACGGACCACGAGGTGTCACGGAAGAAGCGCTTGATCTCGCCGATGATGGTCGGCATCGCGAACGTGGGGAACTCCACACCACGCGACAGCTCGAAGCGGTCGATCGCCTTGATCAGGCCGATCGTGCCGACCTGGATGATGTCCTCCATCGGCTCGCTGCGCGAGCGGAAGCGGGAGGCGGCGAACTTGACCAGCGCGAGGTTGAGCTCGACGAGCGTGTTGCGTACGTACGCGTACTCGTGGGTGCCTTCCTCCAGCGACTCCAGCCGCTCGAAGAGGGTCCTGGACAGGGCCCGGGCGTCCGCCGGAGCGACCTCGTCGTACGCGGGGATGTCCGGAAGCCCGGCGAGTGCGTCGTCGTCGGGTGCGACGACCGCGTCGTGGTGCTCGATGGGATCCAGATGTTCCGGAGGGAGTGTCGACGTCGCTTCTTGGGTACGCGATCCGTCGAGCCGGGGTGACATGATGTCCTCCATCGTTCTCGGCATACGGCTGCCGAAGCCAGTTACGTGCACTGCGGTGTGCGGCGCCTCCAAAGCCGGCCGTGTCGGTTTACGTGTCTTACTAGCCCTACCGGGTTTACCGAGCCCACCGCAAGTGTGTTCTGTGTGGGTATGTCCGTTTGTGTGCGGTTGTTCGGGTGTCGGAGTGCGGTGGGAAGGCGTAGTGTTCGAGGGCGTCAGCAAGCAGTCACGACCTCGGGAGAGAGAAACGGCATGGACCGCGGGACGGTCGGCAGTGCCCAGTCGGGCCGGCTTCTGGTCGAAGTACGGGAAGAGGGCCCCAGTGCCGTCGTGACACCGGCGGGTGAGTTGGATCACCACACCGCCGATCTGTTGCGCGAGCCGCTGGAGGACTGTCTCGCCAAGGGATTCAACCGGCTCGTCGTCGACTGCTCGCGCCTGGAGTTCTGCGACTCCACGGGACTCAACGTCCTGCTCGGCGCGCGGTTGAAGGCGGAGGCCGCGGGGGGCGGTGTGCATCTGGTGGCCATGCAGCCGGTGGTGGCTCGCGTGTTCGAGATCACGGGGGCCGAAGCGGTCTTCACCCTCCATGACACGCTTGAGGCCGCGCTGGCCGACCAGTCCGGCTGAGCTGCTCCTTGTCCGGCCGACGGCGGGTTCCGCGCGCTCTCTGGGGCGGGCGTTCCGACCTCGTCCCGAGTTCCGTGCCGAATACAGGGGTGTTCGGACGGTCCGGTCGGGCAGGAGACTCCCTGAACTGACTGTGTACGACGTACGACTTTGAAACGTGAACTGGTGAATCGGTGAGGTGAAGCGCTGATGAGCACCACCCGGCCCTATTCGCCGGGCGACCGCGGTCCGGAGCCCAGCGGCGCTTCCGGGGCGTCCGAGGGGGGCGTGCCCGGGTCCGGGGAGTCCGAGGGGGGCGTGTCCGCGGGGCACGCCGCCGTGATCGGTGCGTCCGGGGCGCCTCCGGCGCCGTCTTCCCCGTCCATGGGCGCGTCTGCGGGGGCCTCGGCCGGGGCGTCCGCGGGTGCCTCGGCGGGTGCCTCCGCGGGTGGCGGTGGGCGGCAGGTACGCAGGCTGAGCTTCGACGAGCAGAGCGGGGTCGTGCCGCTCGCGCGTGACTTCACCCGGCAGGCGCTGCACGCCTGGGGTTGGCTGCCGTCTGCCACCGCGGACCAGCGGGCCGCCGCCGAGGACGTACTGCTCGTGGTGTCCGAGCTGGTCACCAACGCGTGCCTGCACGCCGAGGGACCGGACGAGCTGTGGATCACCTGCGAGAAGAAGGTGATCCGGCTGGAGGTCTCCGACCGGGGGACCGGACAGCCCGCGCCGCGTACGCCGCACCGGGCCGGGCGTCCCGGTGGGCACGGGATGTTCATCGTGCAGCGGCTGTGCCTGGACTGGGGTGTGGTGCGGACGCCGGGGGTCGCGGGGAAGCGGGTGTGGGCGGAGCTGGGGGCGCCGGGGTAGGGGCGGGCCTTTCT
>NZ_JAGMUF010000038.1:0-2440 GCF_019049125.1 Streptomyces sp. AC602_WCS936
TGCTTCAAGCGGTTGGTTGGGTAGGCCGCGCGACGAGGCACCTGCCATGAGCAGGCCCTTTTTCGCACGGCCCCCCTCCGAACCCGCCGTACGAGTTTCCCCGTAACGGGCTCTCCAGTGACCTATCTCGTGACGCTACTGGTCGGCTTTCCTGAGTGGATCGTGTCATGGCAGCCGATGCAGACAACCAGAGTCTTGCGCCGCTTCTTCACCATGACCTGTTGCCATTCGGTAGGCGGTTCTACCCTGTCGAGGTCAACGAGTTTTCGGATGTGGTGCACCCGCACATCTTCCGACGTCCCGCATAGCTCGCACTTCCCCTTCAAGAGCCGGGTAATCAGCTCCTTTCTGGGGCGGGGGTTGACCGCTTGACGGTCCGTGAGGACCGCTGCCTTCTGTCGCGTCAGTGAGATTCCGCCGAATCGTGCGACCAGTGGCTTCCTGCCTGCGCTGCGGGTGACCTTGGCTTCGAAGCATGTGCGGGGCCCATTCGGTGTCTCGATCTTGGCCTTGTAGCGGGCCGCCATCTTGGACACCGTCGAGCGATGCTTCGCTGCCAGTGTCTTGAGCAACGAGGTTTCCATGGCCCAACGCAACCGATGCAATCGGCATACGTTGCCGGCCAGGAGGTAGTACTGGACGATGCCCCGGTACTCTGCCCCGTAGACGTTGACGATGGTGTAGTCGTCGTCGTTCAAGAGTTGGGGCCGGTGCGCGGGTTTTCCGCGGCTGAAGTATGGGGCTGCCTTGTCTCGGATCACCTTTGCTGGCACACGTAGAGCAATCGAACCGTTAGCCGTCCTGCGACCTCGGGTTGCCTGTCTGTCGTTGTGCTGCACGGTGATCTCGTATCCGAGGAACGATGCCGCACCCTTACGGGCATGGGTGATCAGTGTCTTCTCTGGCGACAATTCCAACTTGAGGTCTTCACGAAGGAATTCCGCAAGACGCCGTTTGATCTCCTCGGCCTCGGGTCTCGGCCCGATGAACCCAAGAAGGGTGTCATCGGCGTATCGCACATAGCGCAGTCTCCGGAAGCCCGGATCATTCGGATCCACGCTGGGGATACTGCGCTGCTTCTTGCGAAGTGACCGAACTTCGGCCCGATCTCCCCGCCTTCGAGCGCGCGCGATCGCGTTGACCACCTCCAGGTAGGCAGGGTTGCGTGCCCTGCTTCGCCCTCGAGTGTTGTGCGGAATCAGAACCTTCTCGACAAAGTTGTCCAGTCGGTGCAGGTAGATATTGGACAGCAGCGGAGAGAGTACTCCGCCTTGAGGTGCCCCGCTGAGCGTGGCTCCCCACGTCCAGTCCTCCATGTAACCGGCCTCAAGCATGTTGCGCACGAGTCGAAGAAACCGGCCATCGTGAATCCGTTCTGCCAGCGTCTCGATGACGACTTGATGGTCGATCGAACCGAAGCAGTCAGAGATATCACCTTCGATGAACCAGGTGGTACCCGTCCAGGTATTGCCCACCTCCGTCAAGGCGGTGTGACAGCCCCGTTTGGGTCGGAACCCATGGGACCGGTCGGAGAACTGCGGCTCGAAGTACGCCTCCAGAAGGAGACGCATCACCTCGCCGACGAGCTTGTCCGACCAGGTCGGCAGTCCAAGCGGCCGGATCTTCCCATTTTTCTTGGGAATATTGACTCGCTTTACTGGGCTGAATCGGTAGCGTTCGTGACGCATCGCATCGATGATGCGACTCACCTTGCCCAGCGACATGCCGTCCACGGTTTCTTGCGAGACTCCCGGCGTCATCGCTCCTTTGTTGGAGTAGATGCGGCCGTAAGCCACCAGGTACAACTGCGGGTTGAACATTTGCCGATACAGCTCACTACACGGCAGACCACGTCTACCGCGCTCACGAAGGATGCCTAACACCGTGTCGGCACTCTGCATTTCGCATACCTCCCGGTCTCATTCGCATCCAGTCACCTGCGCCCCTTCGCCCTGCGAGCGGCTTTCCCGTTCTCCTCGGCAGGTCGTTACTCCTGCGACTACTACGGGCACTCCGTCGCCTTAGGGTTCGCACCCTGTAGGCGATCCCACGTTCGTCCTTGTTGTACGTCATAGCGTGACGTAGGCGCCCCACTCATCTCCTTCAATGTCCTCACTGGACATCGCCCCATGTCACGGAAGGTATGTCGGCCATGCATCAAAGCCGCCACAGGACATGGCATCGGTTTCAGTAGCCTTTCCGATGGATGCGAACTTTCATCGACTGGAGATTGGGGTTCAGGCAATCCAGCTTTCGCCATATCACGCGGGCCCCTCAGCGCACCGTCCCTGGCAACTGAGCCCGGTCACTGATTCTCTGGCATGCTCTGGTCCCCTTCACCTTTCGGATCCAGGTAAGCCATCAGGCCCAGGAATATCCCTCCAATTCCTCCCGGCTGTGCCGGGGATACAACAAGGCGCCTCGTGGCGCACATGCACCG
>NZ_JAGMUF010000002.1:0-56695 GCF_019049125.1 Streptomyces sp. AC602_WCS936
AGAGGCCCTTCTTCCATGCCTGCCGACCGGCCAACTCACCCGAATCAGCATGCTGTTCGAACCCCGCCGACCACGCGAGCGGATAGCGAACAGCCAGTTAGGCAGCCACTTTGGGGCGAGCCTCTAAGATCATGGCCCCAACGTCGTGCTTTAACGGGCAGGTCCACAGACTGCCCGACGCGCCGGAAGCTTACGGGGCCATGATCACTCGCCCCAAAGCAGCTCCAGCCCAAAGCCGCTCCGCCGACCTTGTGGAATTCTCCAGAAGGAGTCTGCGACCTAACTTGTCCAACGTGGATCAGGTGTTTGCCCCTGCCTTGGGTAAGGGGGTCGGCGATTCCGTGCAGCCCCCAAAGATGAATTGCCGTTTTCGCTCACGATTACCCGACTCGTATCTCCCTCCTCGACGGTCCACCCGGTTGGCGGCATGACCGCTTCCGAAGTATTCAACACCCTTGCATTAGTGAGATCTATTCCAGCATGAAAGATTGGCGCACTCCCAGGGAAGGCGGGATTCACGAACCGGGCATCTGCGTAAAATACGGAGTCAGTAAACCACACCTGGCCCGCGAATTCTTCTCGCGCCAAGTAGAATTGACGATGAAATGCGCCCCCTCTGAAGTCCGCTATGTCTTCATATGCTGCATCATGTGAAAACAGGTGGCCGAAAAACTCTGCGCCGTCGAATGCGGCGTAGCCGTCGAATCTGGCGCGAGCGAAACCAGCCGTTCCATGGAAGGTTGCTCCAGAAAAGCGCGCCTGTCCAGTGAATCTGGCTCCCTCGAATTCAGGCTCGATAAAGTGGCATTCTGAAAAATCTACTTCGAGTAGTACGGCGGAGCGTAGATTCACGGTGACTCCCGGCCAGTACGAGGCGAGGACGTCTGTCGGAGCGGCTGCGCTCCGGTGGAGGCGGCTGCCGGGAGGGCTCTTGCGTAGATGCTTAGCCAAGATTTCTTGTGCGGCTCGCCGAACTTGCCACTCTTGCTGGGCCTCAGGATCCGGGTGTGGTGCCGCGGAGTCGTCCCGAGTGGGCTCAGGTGGAGTATAGGGCATTCGGAGGTAAGCACAAATTACTTCAACAACTACCTGGCGATGCTCCGCATTTTGCTGAGCCAATCGCTCAAGAGAGTAAAGGCCGCCGAGTCGAACGGTCGCTTTTTCGTGCCCCAGTTGATCTACTGCCTGACTATAGAGTTCCGTCACTCTGCGTTCAGTCGCGTCATGCATGGCGGCATCGGCCACTACTTCGGCGTGTGCCTGAACTCGCTCTGCGCGCTCGCTAGCGATCTCGTCCAAGCGCTGACGCCGGTAGGCGGTGACCAATGCGACCAGGGCGCCCACGCCAGCGACTGTGGCGAATACGAGCTTCAAGAGTTCCAGCTGTGCGGCTGTGTCTAGCGGCTTTGGGTTTGCCTTAGGGGGTGAGCCCAAAAACCAAGAGATAAAAAGCCAACTGCAAGCCAGCAGTGCCGCAGAGGCGATTAGGGAAACTATCAGCGCTCGACGAATAGACCAAAGCCCCAGGGTGCGATGGGCATCTCTAGGGACAGGACTCGAAGTGAGGGGTGATCCAGACACGGTAGAGAGCGTGCCAGAGATCTTGCGGTTGGGTGGTGTCGAGCGTCGGATCGGCCAGCTTGACTTCTGCCAAGACGCCGCCCGGGCCTCTCCATCGAGAGTGCCCGTGCCTTCCTGCTGCGCCCGAACGACCGGGAACCAGGGCGCCAGACGAACAGCCAGTGATTGCCACAGCTCAGCCTCTGGGCCGTCGCTGGGCCGTCCGAGGCCGACCAACGCTGACAGTCGGCGCCAGCGGATGACCCGCTCTGACCTGGGCTCCCTGAGTTGATCTGCGGCACTGGGAGGGTTACGCCTGCACCCGGAGAACTGAGCTGAGGTGCGCTGATCCCGTGCTCCGGGTGAGTGTCTAACTGCGTGACAACGCCGGCGAACAGCGGCGGACAACCGCGGACGTCTACGGACCGGCAGCGCGAGTGAACGCTGCACCGGCCCAAGGCGGCACCACTCTCCAAGTTGCTTCGGGACGAAGAGGTCGTGGCCTTCTGGCCGGTGGAAGCCGAGGGCGGATCCTGGGCCGTCCCGGCCGTCCACGGTCACCCGACACTGGCCGGCAACGACAGCAGCCCACGGCATCTGAACTGGTCAGAGCCGTGGGCTTCTTCAGCCACGCTGGTCAGCGGAGCCGGTGATCAGTAGACGGGCTTCTGAGCACTGACAGGAGGGCCACCTCAGGGACGCCGCCTTGACCGTGCCCTTTAGGACTGGAGTTCGCTCACCGCCAGGAGGTGACTGCGGCTGGTTGCCACGCGGACCACGTCTCGTAGGGCTCGGGTCACTTCAGTCAACATGAGCCGCAGGTCATCGCGTCCAGCGTCCTGGTCGCCGAGGACTCCCGCGGCCATCTCCAGAAGATCGGTTGCCATCCCGAGCTGTACCGCTTCGATGTTGTCCGCCAGGCGGGACATGTAGCCGCCGCTGTCATCGGTGCTCAGGTAGCAGGGCTTGCCGTCCGGCCCCGACCACGGGAGGAGTCGCAGTTCGTTCTGCGGCGTCATCTGTGCGCCTGCCTTTCTTCAATCACGTGGTGGGTACTGAAGACGGCGTCGACGCGATCCCCAGGGAACACGAGTAGTGCCGCCTCAACGACTCGCCCGGTGCTGTCTGCCGCAACGCGAGTGATCGCAAGGACGGCCAAGGCTGTGTTGATCCGCAGGGTCGACGCCTCATCCGGCGTAGGGAGTCGGGCGCACACCGTCTCGTGCACCTCGGCCGGCGGCGGATCCGGCACAGAAAAGCTGGCTTCCGCCCACTCCCTTGACGGCCGGTCGCCGAGCGCTGTGGTCGGTGTCAGGTCTCGCGGTACGTAGACGCGGGCCAGGCTATGTGGGGACTCCCCCTCATAGCTGAGTAGGAGGAATTCGGTCAGTGGGCTTCCGTCATCCACCTTGAGAAGCGCTGTCAGGTGGCCCAGCGCTGGGAGTGCCGTAGTGCGGACTGTCACACGGAGGTCCACGTCTGCGGCGGTCCGAGGATCCAGCGTGCCCCACCCGCCGACGTAGGTGACCTTGCGCAGCGGGCGGCGGACGAAGTTGCCCTTGCCATGGATCTTTTCGACGAGGCCTTCTCCCTGGAGAACAGCGAGGGCGCTTCGCAGTGTGGCCGTGCTGACCTTGTACCGGTCGGCCAAGGCGGACTCAGACGGGAGCCGTTCACCGGGTCCGATGCGGCCGGTCGTGATCTGGCGTCTCAGGTCGTCAGCGACGACGAGGCGGCGAGACGTCATGGACTGCGTCACCGCCTTCTCGTCATCCGCACGGCGACGAGCCGGGTCCGCCCGTTTATGGTCAGCAGCTCTCCCGACTCGAACAGGAGTTGCTTCGCCCCCTGGGGCAGCTGGAAGAGGTCGCTCACCCGGCATGCACGACCGCCGACTTGGATGATGTCGCCCCGTAGAACGGTGGCCGCCGTGATCTCGACGTTGGATGCCAGCGCACACCCAGGGGCCCAGTGGCTCACCGCTTCACCGCCGGTCGCGTGGAGTGGTCCGGCGCGGGGTGGCAGGGGCAGGCGCACGTCTCGTAGATCACCGGCAGGTCGACCGGCGCAAGGGATGGCGACGCTTCCGTACAGATTGCGTGAGTGCCGACCCGGCAAGCGGTCGACCGGTAGGCAGCAGCCGCGGCTTCCGAAACGTGAAGGCGTTGACGAGGGGGCATCAGCGAGCACCTGCCAGGGCCGAGAACGCCTCAGCCGACAGTCGCGGCGCCACGACCACCGAGCGCTGGCGTGCACGCTGCCGCTCCCAGGCCAACACGTACGGACGGACGAGCACGTTGTCCTCGCCCAGGAGCAGGTGAAGGCGGTCAGCGGTGTCCGGCATCCAGTCCGGGACGGCCGGTGGTTCCACGGCGAGCGCGGGAGGCGTCGCCACGGCCGCCCGGGACGGCGTTAAGGCGCGGCGATGCCTGCCCTTGGGGAAGTACCGCGCTCTGGCGAGCGAGACGGCACGGCGGATACGGTTGAGCACGCTGTTCAGCTCCTATCGCTGATGGCTCGGTCCCCCGACATCGCCCGTCGTGGGGGCCGCTTTGCGTACGACCGCCCAAAGGGTGCGGCCGTTCAAGCTGGTGGCGTGGAGCCCGAATCGATCGGCCTCCGCCAGGACTTCCAGGACCTCCCGCCATGACTCGGCGGAGAGCGATTCCGGTACCTCCGCCTCGACCGACGTGCACCGGTCGTGCTCCTCCACGCGTGTGGTGAGCCCGACCGCCGATAACCGGGCGGCGATGGCCTCCGCGCTCACTCGCGAAGCGGGCACAGGGAAGCCTCCGTCACTCGGCGATCACTTTGAGTGAAGCTAGTTAACTAGATTAGAGCTAGTGGACTAGATTTTCCATATGCCTGAGCAGCCGCCCTATCTCCGCATCGCCGACGAGCTACGGCAGCGGATCGCGGAGCATGTGTGGGAACCGGGGGACCGGCTTCCCTCCCGCGCGCAGATCGGCCAGGAGTGCGGCGTAGGCGAGAACGTCGTCCGCAGGGCTCAGGAGCTGCTGATCTCCCAAGGCGTATTGGAGGGCCGAGCCGGTTCGGGCACCTACGTCGCCGAGCCCCGGCAGCGCGTACGTGTGGTGCGGTCGTCGGCGCGCGAGCAGCCCGAAGGGTCGCCGTTCCGGGCGGACATGAAGGCCGTCGGCAGGCAGGGCGACTGGGAGAGCAGGACCGACGCCAAGGTGCCGGCCCCGGCGGAAATCGCCGCCCGACTCGGGATCGCCGAGGGCGAGCTGTGTATCCGAACCGCGTACGAGTTCCTGGCCGACGGCAGGCCCGTGCAGCTCTCGACCAGTTGGGAGCCGTACGACCTCACCGCCGGCACTCTCGTCGTCCTCCCCGAGGGAGGGCCGCACGCCGGGGCGGGCGTCGTGAACCGCATGGCGGCGATCGGCATCACGGTCAGCCACGCCGTGGAGCAGCCGGAGCCGAGGCAGGCGACCGCCGAGGAGGCGTCGCTACTCGGCATCCAGAAGGCCGCACTGGTCACACACATCCGACGGACGTACTACAGCGACGACGGTAGGCCCGTCGAAACGGCGGACATCGTGGTGCCCGCGGCTCACTGCGAGATCGTCTACGAGATCCCGATCAACCGCTAGCCCGGCCTAGGGTTCGCCGTATGGCCGACGACGCCCAGCTCTGTCCCGAGTGCGGCCAGCCACTGAAGTCCGGCGGTCTCGTGCTGTCCAGGCGAGACGACGACGGCCGGAGGGCCTGCCGCTCTCTGTGGCGATGCATCGACCGGCATACCTGGTGGCAGTGGGCGGATCGGCCGGAGGAGGCATTGGAGGTCTGCCCAGTTCCGGAGCTGTGTCGCTGACATCCAACGCTGACATCAACGAGGCCGGACGGCGGCATACGGCAGCACCCCTGGACGACCGCCGGACCAGCCGCCGACGGCCCCGGGGACGGGTGTAGATCGAACTCCTAAAGCGGGTGTCGCAGGTTCGAATCCTGCCGGGGGCACAGCACTAAGGGCCGGTTCAGGGGCTTGATCCCCTCGAACTGGCCCTTTGCCGTGATCGCAGCCATGCCACACACGTGCCGCAAGGTCCGCCAAGGGAGCTACCGAGTCCGTCCAGAGCCGCATAGCGCCCGGCTGCCCGCCTGCCAGGGGCCTGCCGGGGGCACTACCGTTCGCCGTGGTGGGCGACCGTGATGAGGGGGTCGGGGCCAGGGGTCTCGAGTTCGTCGATCACGGCGGCGGCCAGGTCCTCGGCGCTGATCCAGGACTGGCCGTCGGCCCCGACGAGCAAGGTGTCGGTGCCGCGCCGGTAGCGGCCGGTTCGTACGCCGGGTTCCAGCAGGGCCGGTGGGCTCAGGTAGACGTAGTCGGCATCGGCGTGGGACTGGCAGGTTCGCAGCTGAGCGATTCCGGCGGCGGCGACGGCCTTGATGTCGGCAGGTACGTACGCCGGGTTGTCGGCGACCAGCAGCTCGGGAGCGCCGGGGCTGCGCAACGCACCGGCGCCGCCGACCACGAGGACGCGGACCCCGAGCTGGGCTGCGATGTCCAGCACCTTACGGGTGGTGCCGACCAGGAACTCCTCGTCGACCGGTACGGTCCGCACGGTCAGTACGACGGCGTCCGACGCGCCGTGGGAGGCGCAGCCCGCGAGCGCCTCGCGTACGGCGTGCGAGTCGTTCGCGTCGACCGCGACCGGCGTCACGTTCGGGTTGCCCGCATTCTCACCCGCGGGCTTGCGGGACAGGGCGATTACCTGGTGTCCGCGTGCACTGGCCTCGTTGATCACCCGGCTGCCGACCATCCCGGTGGCGCCCAGTACGGCGATCGTCATGCCTGTCTTCATCGGATCCGTCCTTCTCGTGCGGGGTGGTCAGGCCGTCCGGTCTTCCAGGACCGCGTTTCGGGGGATTGAGCTGCGCCGCGAGCAACGCGGCCAGGGCGAGGACGAAGCCGAGGGTCTGCGACGCGCTCAGTGACTCGCCCAGCGCGACGCCGATGACGGTCGCGACGAGCGGGGACAGCAGCACCAGCGGTGCGGACGCGCCGACCGACAGCTTTCCGATGCCGCGGAACCACAGCGTGGACGCGATCAGTCCGCCCACGCTGCCGAGCCACAGGTATCCGCCGGCGGCTCCGGCGTCGATGCGCGGCGGCGCCCCCTCGGCCGCGAGCGTGAGGGGCAGCAACAGCAGTCCGCCCGCCGCCAGTTGCCAACCGGTCAAGGCCAGTGGACCGACCCCCGCGGGAAGGCCCCAACGCTTGGTGAGGACGATCCCGGCGGCCATGGTGGCCGTACCGCCGAGACCGGCGAGGACGCCGACGGCGTCCAGCCGGGCCTGCGGCCCCAGTACGACGAGTCCGACGCCGACCACGCCGAGCACGCCCCAGGTCAGTCGCCAGGCCGTCGGCCGGACGCGGAGCAGGACGACGGCCAACCCCGCGACGATCAGCGGCTGGGTGGCGCCGAGGGTGGCGGCGACACCGCCGGGGAGCCGTTCGGCCGCGACGAACAAGAGGGGGTACAGGGCACCGATGTTGAGCGCGCCGAGGACGGTGGCCTTCCACCACCAGTCCCCGCGCGGGAGCACTCGGGTGAGCGCCAGCGCGAGCAGCCCGCCGGGCAGGGCGCGGAGCATCCCGGCGAACAGCGGATGCCCGGGCGGAAGCAGTTCCGTGGTGACCACGTACGTGGTGCCCCAGGATGCGGGAGCGAGTGCGGTCAGTGCGACGGTGGCCAACTGTGGCGCGTACGGGATCCGCGGCGGGCCAAGGGCCCGCTCGGTCGAGGTATCCATGTGATGAAGTCTCAGGACCGGACTCGCCATGAGTCCAACACATGCTTGTCATCGCAACCATGAATCAGAACGATGACTGTGTGGATCTCCAGCAGATGCGTTACGTCGTCGCCGTCGCCGAAACCCGCAACTTCACCCGCGCCGCGGAGCGCTGCTTCGTGGTGCAGTCGTCACTGAGCCACCGGATCGCCGGCCTGGAGCGGGAGCTCGGGGTCAAGCTGTTCGCACGGTCCAGCAGGCGCGTCGAACTGACGCCTGCGGGAACCGCGTTCGTCGCCGGCGCGCGCGAGTGTCTGGCCGCCGCCGACCGCGCGGCCGCCGATGCCGCGGCCGCGACCGGCACGGTACGCGGCCGGCTCGCCGTCGGAGTGATCGTGACGACGGCCGCCGTCGACGTACCCGAGCTGCTGCAGCGGTACCGGGCCCGGCATCCGGAGGCCCGCGTCGCCCTGCGCTCCGGACGCAGCGATGAACTGGCGGCTGCGGTCCGGAGCGGCGACCTGGACATCGCCTTCCTCGGCGTGCCGGAGAGCGAACCGCCTTTCGGTGTGGAGACCGTTGTCCTCGGTCACGACCAACACGTGCTGGTGGTGCCGACCGGGCACTGGGTGACGGGCGTTTCCCGGGTCACGCTGCAGGAGATCGCCGAAGAGACGTTCGTGGACTTCGTGAGCGGGACGCCCGCCCGGGCCCAGTCCGACCAGGCGTTCGCCGCCGCGGGCCTGATGCGCGACGTCGCCTACGAGGCCGGCGTCGTGGAGCTCATCACCCAGCTGATCGCGCGCGGGCTCGGCATCGCGCTGCTGCCGTCGGCGTTCATCCGACCGCGGGCCGCTGACAACCCCGACCTGGTGCTGGTCCCGGTGGTCGACGGACCGCGTCGGACCGAGTACCTGGTGTGGAGCCGCTTCAACCCCAGCCCGGCCACCCGGGCGATGCTCGACGTCCTCGGAGTGGGAGCACCGTCGGCAGTGTCCTAGGCGTCGTTCTCGGGCCGGGATGCTCGGGCACTGTCCGGGGGGCCGGGTGGCCCCGCCGGGGTCGTGCCGTCCTGTGGGGCCACCCGGCCCCCCGGGTGCCGCAGTGCGCAGAAGTAGCCGATGGCCAGGGCTATGGCCATGCCGTAGAAGATCCACTGGTTGGCCTCGGCGAAGTCCATGCGGATGGCGGGCATGGCCTCCCGCATCGTCGTCTCCAGGGTGCCGTCGCCGCTGGGGGTGCGGGTGTCCGCGTTGCCGGTGATCGCCTGGGTCACGTCGCGGGCGACGGAGTGGTCCGTGCCCGGGGGGACGCCGCGGGTGCTGAGGGTTTCGGTGACCCGGTCGGTCATGGTGTGGGTGAGGACGGTGCCGAAGACGGCCAGGCCCACGCTCGCCGCGTAGTTGCGGACGGTCTGGGTGATGCCCGTGACCTCGCCGTAGGACGCGTCGATCGAGCGGTTGACCGCGTCCGTCGAGGCCGGGGCCAGGATGAAGCCGATGCCCGCGCCGGCCAGTGCGGCGTAGGGCCACTGGTCGTGCATGGAGAGGTCGGTGAGTTTGCCCGCCCAGAGGGCGAAGCCCGCGGCGCCCAGTGCGCAGCCGATCTTCATCGCCGGGCGGGCGCCGCGTTTGTCCAGGATGCGGCCGCCCCACTGGGAGGCGATCGCGAAGCCGGCGAAGAAGTAGAGGAGGTAGAGGGCGGCCTGGTTGGGGGACGCGCTCAGGGAGACCTGGGCGTAGACCGAGGCGAAGAAGAAGACCGGGACGAAGGCCAGCATCGCGAAGAAGAGGACGAGTGTGTCGGTGGTGAAGCCGCGGTCGCGGAAGACGGACAGGTTGATCAGGGGGTGGGCGGGGGTTCGGAGTTCGTAGCGGGTGAAGGCGTAGAGGAGGGCCAGGCCGCCGGCTATGCAGGCCCAGGTCGCCGCGCTGTCCCAGCCCCACGCCGACGCCTGCTGGAAGCCGAGGACGCTCAGGCCCATGCCGGCGACGATCAGCAGGGCGCCCCGCACGTCCAGGGTCTCCTCGCGGCGGCGGCCGGGGACGTGGGCCAGAGCCGTGAGGATCAGGGCGATGATCGCCACGGGGACGTTGACCCAGAAGATCGCCCGCCAGGTCCAGGCCGTCAGCCAGCCGCCGAGCAGGGGACCTACGGCGGTGAGGGCGCCGGTGACGCCGAAGAAGAGGGCGAGGGCGCGTCCACGGCGCTCGACGGGGAACACCGCCACGACCACGGCGAGTGCGGCCGGGAAGAGCAGGGCGGCGCCCAGACCCTGGGTGGCGCGGAAGACGATGAGCCAGGTGAGGGCATAGTCGCCGGCCGGTACGCAGCCGCACAGTACCGAGGAGATGACGAAGATCAGGGTGCCCGCGACGACCACGCGGCGTGGGCCCCACAGGTCGGCCAGGCGGCCGCCGAGGGCGAAGAAGGCGGCCAGGGCCAGCAGGTAGGCGTTGATCACCCACTGCATGCCCGTGGTGGAGAGGCCGAGTTCGGAGACGATGTCGGGCGCCGCGATCGACACGATGGTCTGGTCGATGAAGGTCATCGCCACCGCGAACATCATGGCCGCGAGTGCCAGCGGCTGGGAGGCGGCGCGGGCCGAACCGGGGGCCGGCTCACCCCGTTTGGTGCGCATTTCGCTCACTCAGTCAGTCTGCGTCCGTCCGGGTGGCGTCGCATCCGGAGGCACCCTCGGGGCCGGGTCGTCACGCCCCGTGGGCGGTCGCACGTTTGTGGTAATTCCGCGTCGATTGGGCGAGTATGCCGGGAGTAAAGTTGCTGCCGATGAATGAGATTCGGGAAGTCTCCGCAGCCGTAAGGGAGTTCGCCGTCAGCGGCCGGGGCTCCGGCCCCTACGCCCTCGCCGAAGGGCCGGACGGCGCCCTCTGGTTCACCCTCGTCCACCAGGGCGCCGTCGCCCGCCGCGACCCGGGCGACGGGAGCGTCACCGTCCACCCGGTCGGGGCCGGACCGACCCTCGTCGCGGCGGGTCCGGACGGGGCCATGTGGTTCACCGAGTACCGGGCGCACCGCATCGGACGGATCGCGCCCGACGGCTCCTGCTCCTCCTTCACGCCGGTGACGCCGGCGGGCGGACCGTTCGGGATCGCGGCCGGGCCGGACGGGGCGATGTGGTTCACGCTCACCGCCGCCGACCGGGTCGGCCGCCTCACCATGGACGGCGAGGTCACCGAGTACCCGTCCCCCGGCGCCTTTCCGTCCGCGATCACGGCGGGCCCGGACGGGGCCCTGTGGATGACCCTCAACCAGCACGACGCGATCGGACGGATCACCACCGACGGCACCCGCACCGTCCATTCCCTGCCGACCGGAGGCGCGGCGCCAGTCGGCATCGCGGCGGGGCCGGACGGCGCGCTGTGGTTCACGGAGATCGGGGCCGGGCGGATCGGCCGGATCACCGTGGCCGGTGAGATCACCGAGTACCCGCTGCCCGACCCGGCGTGCCGGCCCCACGCCGTCGTCGCCGGGCCCGACGGGGCGATGTGGTTCACCGAGTGGGGCAGCGGCCGGGTCGGGCGGATCACCGTCGAGGGGGTCGTCACCTCGTACGCCCTGTCCCGCTCCGACAGCGAACCGCACGGCATCGCCCCGCACGACGGCGCCCTGTGGTGCGCCCTGGAATCCGGCTCCCTGGCCAGGATCGAGGTCAGCGCCTGACCCACCGGTCCGAGACCCACCGGTCCGAGACCCACCGGCCCGAGACCCACCGGTCCGTTCAGCCGGCCGGATCGGCAGCGGCCGCGACGGCGGCGGCCGGTCCGGCGCCGGCGTGGCCCTGGTAGCGCAGCAACAGCATCGCGGCGTCGTCGTGGTGCGGTCCGGCCGCGTGCCGGACCAGGTCCTCGCGCAGGGCGTCCAGCGCGCGGTGGACGTCGGCATCCTTGAGGAGGTGGGCGCGCTCGGCGAGCGGGTAGAAGCCGCCCTCCTCGTCCCGGGCCTCCGTGACACCGTCGGTGTAGAGGAGCAGCTGGTCGCCGGGGACGAAGGGCACCGGGAAGGGGTCCGGGCCGGGGCCGCCGTGGGCGGACAGGCCCAGCGGGAGGGCGTAGGCGGGCGGCTCCGGGAAGTCGGCGGTGCCGTCGGGGTGGACGACCATCGGGGCCGGGTGGCCGTAGTTGAGGAGGACGACCTGGTGGTCGTGGCCGATCTCGGCGAGGATCGCGGTCACGAACTTCTCGTCCTCCAGCTCCCGGGCGACGCTGCGCTCCAGCCGCTCGCCGAGCTTGACCAGGTCCTTCTCGTCGTACGCCGCCTCCCGGAAGGCGCCGAGGACCCGCGCCGCCGTCTCCACCGCGGCCAGACCCTTGCCCTGCACGTCGCCCACGATCACCCGGACGCCGTGCGGCGAGGCCACCACCTCGTACAGGTCACCGCCGATACGGGCCTCGGCGAGCGCCGAGGTGTACGAGACGGCCGCGTGCAGCGGGCCCGCGGTCAGCGGCACCGGGCGCAGCAGCACCCGCTGCGCCGCCTCCGCGATCGACCGGACGCTGGCCAGCTCCGCCTCCCGGCGCGAACGCGCCACGGCCGCCGCGATGCCGACGCCGGTGACGCCGGCCACCGACACCATGGCGGTGTAGCCACGAGGCTGGTCGAAGAGCCCGTTGTAGAGGCCGAGGCCCAGGCAGAGCAGCAGCGCGGCCAGCCCGATCACCGCCGTGCGCCGCCAGCCGCCGACCAGCCCGGCGAACGCCGGCCCCAGCGACACCAGCGGCAGCAGCCCCACGTCCGGACCGGCCGTGAGGTCGACTACGGCGACCACGGTCATGGCCGCCACGGGCATCCAGGCCAGCATCGTGGAACTGGACGGCGACTTCTTCACGGTCATGACTACTCCGGTGTCGCAGCGCTCAAGAGCCGCCCTCTCCTGTTCTCAGGCGTCCCTCCCCAGTCTCTTAGCCTATGCAAGGGTCTGATCGCGCAGGAGTCACCGGGCGGTCCTTAACCCAATCGAGGCCGAGCGGCCTGACGGGCCCGGCGGTCACGCCGCTTCCGGCACCCGCCTCGGCAGCAGCCCGCCGTCCGCCCCCGCGTCCCGGCGGCTCACCACCGTGAGCGTGAGGGTCACCGCGAGGGAGACGAGGGCCGTCGCCGTCATCGCCGTCGCCGGGGAGGTGAACTGGGCCACCGTGCCCGCCAGGGCCGCGGCGAGGCCCTGCGCCGTGAGCATCCCGGCCGAGTGGAGGCCGAGGGCGTGGCCGGTCAGCTCGTCCGGGGTGAGGGCGACCAGGCGCTCCTGCTGCACCAGGCTCGCGCCGAAGCCGACGGAGGCCAGGGCGACCAGTACGGCCGTCACCGGCAGCGGCGGGCGCAGGAAGAGGGCGAGGTACGGGGCGGCCAGCAGCACCAGCAGGGGGACGCCGAGGCGCGGGCGCAGCCGGGGCGGCAGCAGGCGGCCGACGGTCACGTCCCCGGCGAGCATGCCCAGCGCGGCGCAGGCGAACAGCGTGCCCGCGGCGCGGGGGTCGTAGGAGACGTACAGGGACTCGCAGCCGACGACGAGGCCGCCCGGGATCCACAGGGCCAGGTAGACGTGGCGGCGGGGGCGGGCGGACCACAGCCGGGCGTTGGCGCGCCAGGTGGCGGCCACGGAGGGGCGGCCGGCGGCGCGGGGCGGGCGGCGGGTCAGCAGGAGCGCGAGCGCGGCCGCCGCTCCGTAGAGGCCGGCCGCGAGCAGCAGGCACAGGCGCGGCGACAGCACGGTCACCAGGACTCCGCCGGCCGCGTAGCCGGCGATCTGCGTGACGCCGTTCATCATGTTGAAGAGCGAGCGTCCCGCCAGGTACCCGTCCTTGGTGAGGATCTCGTTCAGCAGGCCCCAGCGGACCCCGCCGCCGAGGGAGGCGATCAGGCCCTCGACGAGGACGACGGCGAGCATCGCCCAGATGGGCAGGCCGGGCAGCGCGAGCGCCGCGGTGGCCGCGGCGAAGGCCAGCGAGAGGCCCGCCAGCGTCGCCCGCGGGGGCAGCCGGTCCGCGCCGGAGAGGAAGAACGTGGCCCCCAGCACCTGGGCGAGCGCCGGGCCGAACATGCTCAGCGCCGACAGCAGCGGCGAGCCCGTCGCCCGGAACACGAGCGTGCCGAGCGCCAGGCCGCTCACCGTCTGGGCGGCGACGTTGGCGGAGGAGGAGAGGAAGAGGGGGCTGAACTCGGGCGTTCGGAAGAGGTCCGTGTAGCTCTTGCGGGGCGTGTCCGGCATGCGGGGAGTCTGGGGCGGGGCGCGGGACGGCCGTTAACGTTTCGCGCGGAGGCGAAACATCAGGAACGGAACAGGGAACGGAACGGGGGCCGCATGGGCTGGTGGCAGGTCAACGCCGACACGCTCGCCCGCAGCCGTTTCGTCGTCTCGCCGCTCGCCGAGACCTTCGCGTGCCTGAAACTGCTGCACGCCGGTGCGGCCGCGCACCCCGGTGAACGGGCCTGGCTCGGCACCCACCTGCCCGCGCACCGGCGCCGACTGGCGGACGACCCGGTGACCGGGCTGCTCGTCCGCTCGGGCGTCGGCCGGGAATGGATCGCCGACTTCCTCACCCCCACCCCGGCCGAGGGCGAGAGTTTCGAGGAGGGCGTCGCCCGCGTCCGGGCGACCCGTCCCGAACGGGCCCGCGCCGACCTGGCCGTCTCCCTCGGGGGCCCGCTGCCCGCCGCCCTGGACCGCGACGACCTGCCCGAGCGGGCCGCCGCGCTGCTTGAGGACGTCTGGGCCGAGGCGGTACGGCCGTACTGGGACCGGCGCCGCCGGGTCCTGGAGGCCGATGTGGTCGCGCGGACCGCGCAGGTGAGCCGGGGCGGCTGGGCGGCCGTGCTGGACGCCCTGCGGCCCGGCACCCGCTGGCTGGGCGACAGCCGGCTCCAGATCAACCCGAACCCCTACCCGCCCCGCGACGTGTCCGGCGCCGAGCTGGTCCTCGTACCGGTCACTCCGCAGCGGCACGGCTGGGTGGCGTGGGAGGAACCGGAGCGGTACGCGGTGGTCTACCCGTGCGCGGGTGCCCTCGCGGACGACGGTGCCCGGCACGTGCCGGCCGCGCTCGGCGCGCTGCTCGGACCGGCCCGCGCGGGCGTCCTGACGCTGCTCGGCTCGCCCATGAGCACCAGCCAGCTGGTCGGCCTGACCGGGCAGGGGCTCGGTTCGGTCGGGCGGCACCTGCGGGTGCTGCTGGACGCGGGGCTGGTGCGGCGACGGCGGGCGGGACGGTCGGTGCTGTACTCGCGGACGGCTGCAGGGGAGGTGCTCGTCGAGTCGAGCGGACCGCGGGCGGGCGGGGCACGGGACATGTTGCGGGGCTAGCATCCGCCCATGACGACCTCACAGAACGCGCGTGACAACGACAGTCTTCCCCTCGACGTCGAGATCGGTGCCCTCCAGGGCGGGTCCGCGGACCTCTCCCAGTACGCGGGCCGGGTGGTACTGGTGGTCAACGTGGCCTCCAAGTGCGGGCTCACTCCGCAGTACTCGGGCCTGGAGCGGCTGCACGAGCGGTACGCGGAGCAGGGGTTCACGGTGCTCGGCGTGCCGTGCAACCAGTTCATGGGGCAGGAGCCGGGCAGCGCCGACGAGATCGCCGAGTTCTGTTCGGCGACGTACGGCGTCACCTTCCCCATGACGGAGAAGGCGGAGGTCAACGGGGAGGGCCGGCATCCGCTGTACGACCGGCTGACGGGCTTCGCGGACGCCGAGGGGCACAGCGGGGACATCCGCTGGAACTTCGAGAAGTTCCTGATCGGTCGGGACGGCAAGGTCGCCGCCCGGTTCGCGCCGCAGACCGAGCCGGAGGCGGCCGAGGTCGTGGCGGCCGTGGAGGAGCGACTGGCGGGTTGACCTTGCCCCTGGGGCAGGCCCGAGCGTCTCCGTCGCCGGGCGGAACGGACCGCCCGGTGACGGAGGATGACGGCGTGGACGACGAACACGACGACGGGTTGCTGACCATCGGGGCGTTCGCCGCGCGGGCCCGGCTGTCGGCCAAGGCTCTTCGGCTGTACGACCGTATGGGCCTGCTGGTGCCCGACCACGTGGACGAGGTCACCGGCTACCGCTACTACCGACCCGGGCAGGTCGAACGCGCCCGGCTCGTGGCCCTGCTGCGCCAACTGGACATGCCGCTGGCGAAGGTCGCGGAGGTGGTGCGCGCGGACGGGCCGGGCGGCGCCGAACTGCTCGACGCCTACTGGTCCGGGGTCGAGGCCCGGGTGGCCGGGCAGCGGACGCTCGCCGACTACCTCCGTGGACGCCTTTCTGGAAGGAGTTCCGGGATGAACGGGAAGTTCGTGGTCGAGACGGTGGACGTGCCCGGGCAGGTGGTGATCAGCGAGACCCGGCACACGCTGGCGGACGAGCTGCCGGCCTGGATCGGCGCGTCGCTGGGGCGGCTGGAGGAGGCGGCGCGGAGCTGCGGGGGCGTGACGGCGGCGCCGTTCGTCGTGTACCACTCCGAGGTGTCGGAGGAGAGCGACGGTCCGGCCGAGTCGTGCGTGCCGGTCGCCGACGAGGCGGCGGCCCGGGCGTGGTGCGAGGAGCGGGGGCGGGCCTGGCAGACACGGGTGCGGGTGGAGCCGGCCCAGCGGCTGGCCTGCACCCGGATCACCAAGGCTCAGGTGGCCCATCCGCAGATCCTGGCCGCGTTCGAGGCGGTGGAGGAGTGGATCGCGGCCCAGGGGCTGACGGTGGCGGGGCCGTGCCGTGAGGTGTACTTCGCCGACTGGGAGGCGGCGGGCCCCGGGGACCCGGTGTGCGACATCGCGTTCCCCGTGAGCTGAGCCGAACTGAACAGAGCCCTCTCGGCAAGGTCGGCGAACTGGTCGAGAGGGCTCCGTCGGCGGTACTGCCGGGTGGCGCGTGGAGCCGTTACTCCTTGACCGAGGTCACGAAGGCGTTCCACGCGTCGGCGGGGAAGGCCAGCGTCGGCCCCCCGGGGACCTTGGAGTCACGGACGGCGAGTGCCGCCACGACCGGCGACTTGACCTCGACGCACGCGCCGTTTCCTCCGGAGTAGGAGGACTTGGTCCACGATTCCTGGGCGCCCTGGAGAATTGCCATGTCTGCTCCGATGGTGAGTCGCTGAGTGTGGTTCACGCCAATGACGCTTGATCTTTGGCGTGATCGACGCTACTCGCTGACCTCGCCGTACGGAGCAGCCATTCACCCGACCGGGTGGCATATTCCAGGTGACTCTTCCTGTACTGCGCACCAGGGCTGTAACATCCGCCACCGCGTCAGCGGGCGTACTCCTTCGCCACATCCTCGATGCGCCGCCGGGACTCGTCCACGTTGAGGGCCTGCGCCCGCAAGTGCTCGTACATCACCGTGTACTTCTGCACGTCCGGGGCCTTCTCCAGGTACAGGTCGCTGGTGACGCCCTCGATGTAGACGACGCTGGAATCGGCGGTGTCGGCGAACTCCAGGATCGAGTACTGACCGTTGATGCCGGGGTGCCCCCCGACGTCGAACGGCAGCACCTGCACGGTGATGTGCGGCAGCTGCGACATCTCGGCGACGTGCTCCAGCTGCTCGCGCATCACCTGCTTGCTGCCCACCACCCGGCGCAGGCTGGCCTCGTCGAGGACCACCCACAGCCGCAGCGGGTTGGTCTCCGCCGTGATGCGCTCCTGACGCCGTATCCGGACCTGTACGCGTTTCTCCACGTCGGCGACCGGCGTCTCGGGCAGGGCGCCCTGGATCAGCGCCTCGGCGTAGGACCGGGTCTGCAGCAGACCGGTGATGATCTGGGGTTCGTAGGTCCGCAGCGACTCGGCGTCGGTCTCCAGGCCGATGTAGACGCTGTACGGGATGTCGCCGAAGGCGTGCCACCAGCCCTGCTGGCGGGAGTCCTTCGCCATCTCCATCAGCGAGTCGACCATCCGCTGGTCCTCGACCTCGTACACCCCGCACAGGTCGCGGACGTCGCGCTGGCTGATGCTGCGCCGGCCGTTCTCCAGACGGCTGATCTTCGACTGCGAGACCAGCAGCCGCTCCGCCACCTCCTCTGCCGTCATGCCCTTGAGCTCACGGAGCCGGCGCAGCTCCTGGCCCAGCCGGCGCCGCCTGACGGTGGGATTGACATTGGACGCCACGGGACGTGCACCTCCGGCTGCGTGACTCATACCTGCCACTTTGCGTATCTGCTGCTGAGCAGACTGCCACCAAGGTGCTTTCCACCGCTGGGAAACGGTCGATATGCGCCGCGTACACGCCAGTTCGGGGCGCCACCCGCACACCTGGCCGCCACATGGCCGCGCGGGCCATGGTGCCGTGGCGTGGTTGCGCCGGAACACCGCGGGCGGGTTCCGGGGCCGTCCTGGCGCCCGGCCCCGCGGCCTGGCGGCCGGCCGGTGCCGGACTGCGGCGTGGCTGGGCCGCCGCGCCGTTCTGGACGTCCATCACCGCGTGCGCCACCAGGCCGCCCATGGGGTCGTGCCTGATGAGGTCCCGCAGCCGGGACCGTGACGAGCGACCTTCGTTGCCCGGGTAGAGGTGCTTGCCGAGACCGACCGCGTGGGCCAGCGCGGCGAGCGCCGCGGTCCGCGGGTCCGGCGGTACGCCGGTGCGGATCGCCGAGTCCAGCCGGGCCTTGATCTCCCTGCTGATCGCCGTGTCCGTCGCCTGGTAGCGAGTCGTCGGCAGCACCCCGCACATCTGGCCCTCCACGGCATGCACCATGCCGCATCGCTCCAGATGCGAGAGGTAGGTCTGGCGCAGCCCCAGGCGGGGTCCGCCAATCCAGTTGACCGCCCGTACGGGAGCGCCGCGCCTTCGCAGCAACTCCAACGCGCAGTCCAGTGTTGGATCTCCTGTCGGCCGTGGGGCCACCACGGCGATACGATCCCCGTCTGGGGCTATACGTCCGGCCAGCGCCAGCTCCACCAGCTGCGCTCCGGCCAGACCGAGGTCGAGCGACTGCGGCTGCGCGGTGGTACCCGTGGTCGGGTCCAACGCCAGCAGCAGAAGCTCCTCCGGAAGTGTTCTGCGGCTCCTGCCCATCCATGCCTCCCCGCGTGGATGACAGACAGGGTGACCCCTCTCACATTGGTCTGTCGAGGGTGCGTGACCGCTTCGTAGTGGAACCAGTAGGTATGTCGTTCTCGTCTACCGCGTGGGTTCCACCCGTACACAGGACACTGGTACATGGTTTCGGTACGGGTTCGGTAGCGCACACGAGGCGTGCGGCGCATGGAGGAGGCATCGGTGGCGGGCGAGTCCCCCGACAGGTCGAAGCAGCACGAGTCGTCGGAAGAACCGACGTCGGGGAGCGCGGGTCCGGTTCCCGAAGCCAGGACCGGGGCGAGCGAGACGCGTGATCCGCGGCTGTCGGTGGCGCGGGAGGCCGCGAAGCCTTCGGCGTCCGCCGGGTCCGGGAAGTCGCGCGGCGGGGTCGACACGGCCACCCGGGTGCTGTCGGTCCGCGACGCGCAGGCCGAGGACGCGGAAGCCGACGCCGACGCCGACGCGGAGAGCGCCGGGTCCTCCACCGCGTCCGAGGACTCCGACGCCGCCGAGGACGCACCCGCAGGCCCCGCCGCGAGCGACGGACGGCTGAGGGACGCCGTCGCGGCGTGGGTGGCGACCGCCGAGGAGCGGGCCGCCGCGAACGCGCGGCGCGAGGACGCGGAGGACGACGCGGAGGACGACGCGGAGAGCGACGCCGGGGACACGCCGGGCGCGGGGGCCGCAGGGGGCGTCAGGCCTGACGCCGGGACGGCCACGGACACCGACGAGGCCCCGGACGGGTCCGGTGGCACGGCTGCGGACGCCGACGCCCCCCGGGACACCGGCGCGCTCGCCACCACCGGGCAGGAGACCGACGGCGAGAACGGCGCGCCCGGCGACGGCAAGACCCCCGCAGGCGGGCGGGACACCGCCGCCACGGACGCCGACGAGGCACAGGACGGTGGCGCGGCTGCGGACGCCGGCGCACTCGTCACCGCCGGGCAGGAGAGCGGCGCGCCCGGCGACGGCAAGACCCCCGCGGGCGGGCGGAGCACCGCCGCCACGGACGACGACGAGTCCGGTGGCACGGTCGCGGACGCCGACGCGGACGCCGAGGGGCCGCAGGACGGGGCGAAGCCCTCGGCCGGCCACGGTGCCACGGCGGACGACGAGCCGGCCCCCGAGGACGACGCGGACCGCCCCGTCGGCGGGAGCGCGAAGGCGTCGCGGGACGCGGAGAGCCGCACGGACGAGCGCGCCGACTCTGACACCGACGGCGAGACGCCCGCAGGCGAGCGCACCGGCGCGGTCGCCGGCGGGGAGCCCGGCGGCGGCTCTGACGCGCCCCGTGACGGCAAGAAGCCCTCGGACGGCGAGGGTGGGGCGGGCAGCGACGGCCCCCGGGGCTCGGACGCTGACGGGGACAGCGGCACCGGCAAGGAGGCCGGTGGTGATCAGCCCACCGCCGTTTTCAAGGCGCTGCGGCCCTCCGCGCCCGAGGTCGACCAGCCGACGACCATGCTGAAGCTGGGCGACGCCGCCGCGCCGAGGAAGCCCGACGGGAGCGCCGAGAGCGACGCCGAGCGGACCAGCAAGTTCGTGGCGCTCCGGCAGTCGGACGACCCGGCGACCCGCAAGCCCCCGCAGAAGGCACCGGCCGCGCCCCCCGAGGCGCCGCGAGCCCCCCGTACCGGAACCACCACCGCCGTACCGCACGTCGGGCCCGAGCGGACCACCCAGCAGCCGCTGCCGCCGAAGCCGCCGCTGGACCTGCTGGCGGAGCTGACGAACACGCCGCCGCCACCGGAGACCCCGCTGCGCACGACGGTGCGCCGGGTCAAGATCTGGACGCCGCTGGTCCTGCTCCTGGTGGTCGTCCTCGGCGTGGTGCAGTCCATGCGCGCGCTGCCCGCGCCGGAGCTGGACCTCACGGCGCAGGAGAGCTTCACGTTCGAGGGCGGCAAGCCCGAGATCCCGTGGCCGTCCAGCGGGCAGGCGGCGCTGGACGTGCAGGGCATCGGCACCTTCGGCTCGTCCGGCGAGCAGAAGCCCGTGCCGATCGCGAGTGTCGCCAAGGTCATGACGGCGTACGTCATCCTGCGCGACCACCCGCTCAAGAGCGGCGCCGAAGGCCCGATGATCGAGATCGATCAGGCGGCCGAGGACCAGTCGGACGCCGGAGACGAGTCGACCGTGCAGGTGTACGCGGGCGACAAGATCTCCCAGCGCGAGGCCCTGGACGCCATCCTCATCGCGTCCGCGAACAACGTGGCGCGGCTGCTCGCCCGCTGGGACGCGGGGTCGGAGAAGGCGTTCGTGGAGAAGATGAACGCCGCCGCGAAGGACCTCGGCATGACCAACACCACGTACACCGACCCGTCCGGCCTGAACAACACGACGGTGAGCACGGCCGTGGACCAGGTGAAGCTGGCCAAGGCGGCGATGGAGTCGGTCGCCTTCCGCGAGGTGGCCCAGAAGATGTCGTACGACGACTACAAGGGCGTGAACCACTCCAACTGGAACCAGCTGGTCGGTCACAACGGCGTCGTCGGCATCAAGACGGGCACCACCACCTCCGCGCTCGGCAACCTCGTCTTCGCGGCGAAGAAGGAGGTCGGCGGCGAGACCCGGACCATCGTCGGGGCCGTGGTGCGCCAGCCGGCGACCGCGGACAAGGGCATCCTCGCCGCCGCGCTCGACTCCAGCGACAAGCTGATCCGGGCCGCGCAGGACGTCCTGGAGTCGTCGACGATCCTGAAGAAGGGGGACGTCGTCGGCTACGTCGACGACGGTCTCGGCGGCCGGACGCCGGTCGTCGCCACCGAGGACGTCAAGGCCGTCGGCTGGCCGGGCCTGACGGTGAAGCTGACGTTCGAGGCGGACGAGGTGCCGCACACGGCCGCCGCCGGCACGAAGGTCGGCACCCTGACCGTGGGCGACGGCGGCGCGGCGGGCGCGGTGAAGGTTCCCGTCGCCCTCCAGAAGGATCTCGTGGAGCCCGCCTTCACGGACAAGCTGACCCGGCTGGGCTGACGGCCCGCCCACCCGGGCCGTACCGATGTGACGCCCCCCGCGGCCGCCCGGCCGCGGGGGCGTTCGCTTTCCACAGGGGAACGAGCGACGGTGCGGGCCTGCGTGCTAGCGTCACGAAACGGGGCAGGTCGCCGGTCGCGGGAACGGGACACGGCCGAAATCAGAAGACGGGACACGGGGAGTGCCTTCAGGTGGCCACTGCGGAGCCGACACGCGCCGACGACGCCGATCCGGGCCCGGGAGCCGGCCCGCGCCCACGCGTACCCGCGCCCCGCGCGGACGGCGGCCGTGACGCGGACCGTACCGGTGACGGTCACGGTGGCGGGCGTCGCGAGCCGGAAGCGCCGTCCGCGGTGAAGGCGGCGTTCTGGGCCCTGCGCGAGCGCATGCTGCGCCACCCCGTGCTGTCCGTCACCGCCCTCGCCGGGGTCCTCCACATCGCCTGGTTCTTCACGTTCGCGAACAGTGGCGGCGACCTGGCGGCGCAGGACGCGTGGGCGGAGTTCGTCGGCCGGCACCCGGACTCGGCGTACAACCTCGCCTGGTACGGCGGCATGCACCCGGTGTCGTACAGCGTGGTCTCGCCGTACCTGATGTCGGTACTCGGCGTGCGTACGACGATGATGATCGCCGGGACGCTGTCGGCCGGGCTGCTGACGATGATCCTGATCCGCAGCCGGGTGGTCCGCAATCCGCTGTGGGCGTCGCTGGCGGGCCTGTTCGGGCTGATGGGCAACGCCGCGTCGGGCCGGGTGACGTTCGGGCTGGGCATGATGTTCGGGCTGGGCGCGGTCGCCGCTGTGTTCTGCTGGCCGCACCGCTGGCGGCGCAAGCGCTGGGCGAAGGGGCTGTGCGCGGCTCCGCTGGCCGCGCTGTCCACCATGGCGTCACCGGTCGCGGGCCTGTTCGTGGGCCTGGTGGCGGTCGCCCTGTTCCTGCAGAAGCGCCGTCCGGGCGCCTGGTCGCTGGGGCTGGCGCCGTCCGCGGTCGTCGCGCTGTCGGCCGTGCTGTTCCCCTTCTCCGGCACCCAGCCGATGGCCTTCGGCTCGGCGGTCCTACCGGTCCTGTACGCGGGGCTGGTGTTCTGGTTCGTGCCGAGCACCTGGACGACGGTGCGGATCACGTCCGCGGTCTACGGTCTGTCCGTGCTGCTGGTCTGGCTGATCAGCTCCCAGATCGGCTCCAACATCACGCGCCTGGCGATGCTCTTCGCCGGGGCGGCGCTGGTGGCCGCGCTGCCGTTCACGGTGCCGAAGTCCCGCAAGTGGTACGCGCTCGTGGTCTCGCTCGTCGGCTTCGTCGGCTGGATCGGCTTCAAGTCGGCCGACGACGTCATCCACACCCAGCCGACCGCTTCCTGGGCGCGCGAGCTGGCGCCGCTCCTCAACGAGCTGCAAGAGGTCGGCGCCGAGAAGGGCCGGGTGGAGGCCGTACCCGCCCGTTCCCACCGGGAGGCCTCGGCGCTCGCGCCGTACGTGAACCTGGCCCGCGGCTGGACCCGCCAGGCCGACATGGAGCGCAATCCGCTCTTCTACGACGACACGCTCAACTCGGCGAACTACCACGAGTGGCTCAAGCGCTGGGCCGTGCACTACGTGGTGCTGCCCAAGGGCGAGCCGGACGGTGACGGCGGCAAGCGCGAGCGGGAGCTGCTGCAGCGGGGCCTGCCGTACCTGAAGCAGGTCTGGGGCGACGCCAACTGGCAGCTGTTCCAGGTGCTCGACCCGACGCCGCTGGCCGAGCCCCACGCCGTCGTCCAGAGCACCGGGCAGGACAAGTGGACGATCGACGTGAAGGAGCCGGGCCGCATCCTGGTCCGGATGCCGTACTCGCCGTGGCTGAGCCTCGTCGACGACGAGGGCAACAAGCTGGAGCCGCCCCAGGAGACCGAGGCCTCCAAGAACGCTCCGGAGGGCACGCCGAAGACGTACGACAACGTGAACGGCTGTCTGATGGAGACGGAGGAGACCGCCGAGGGCGACAAGTGGACGACGCTGATCGCTCCCGAGGCGGGCACCTACCGGCTGGCTTCGCCGTACGGGCTCAAGCGCGGCACGCCCTGCCCCGACGAGCTGAAGTAGCCCGCCGCGCCCGCCGCGCCCGCCACGCCAGTCGTTCATGTAGGTGAACCGAGGTCAGCAAGCCGAACCTTTTTACTCGCTCTTGACCTTCCCCTTCCTTGTCGTGCCCGCGTCGTCGCACCCACGATGAGCGGGCACTTCGCGGCCTGCCACGCCCCTACCCCGCTCGTGCGAAGTGCCAACCGGCTGAGCGGCGTTCACAAGGCGGACCCCGGAAGGGGGCACATGAACGGTCTCGACTGGTCCGTGCTCATCGGCTACTTCGCCGTGATGGTGGCCATCGGCGTCTGGTCGCACAAACGCGTGGACAACGTCAGCGACTTCTTCACGGCCGGCGGCAAGATGCCCTGGTGGCTCTCCGGCATCTCGCACCACATGTCGGGCTACAGCGCGGTGATGTTCACCGGGTACGCGGGCATCGCCTACACCTACGGCGTGACGTCGTTCGTGACGTGGTCCTTCCCGATCGCCCTCGGCATCGCCATCGGCTCCACCCTGTTCGCGCCGCGCATCAACCGGCTGCGCTCCCGGCTGCACGTGGCCTCCCCCCTGGAGTACCTGAAGAACCGGTACAACCTGCCCACCCAGCAGGCCCTGGCCTGGTCCGGGATGCTGCTGAAGATCGTGGACGTGGCCGCGAAGTGGGCGGCCATCGCCACCCTGCTGTCGGTCTTCACCGGCATCTCCCTCAACCAGGGCATCCTGATCACCGGCATCGTCACGGGCGTCTACTGCACGATCGGCGGCCTGTGGGCGGACGCGCTGACCGAGCTGGGCCAGTTCGTCATCCAGTTGCTGGCCGGCATCGCGATGTTCGTCGCCGTCGTCGCGAAGCTCGGCGACCACGGCGGCTTCTTCGGCGTCTGGGACGAACCCGAACTCCAGGGCCACGCCGAACCGCTGGTCGGCCCGTACGGGGCGGTGTTCCTGCTCGCCTACCTCTTCATCAAGCTCTTCGAGTACAACGGCGGCATGCTCAACCAGGCCCAGCGCTACATGGCCACGAGCAACGCCCGCGAGGCCACCCGCTCCGCGCGGCTGTCGGCGGTGCTGTGGCTGGTCTGGCCGCTGGTGCTGTTCTTCCCGATGTGGATGTCGCCGCTGCTGGTGGAGTCGCAGAAACCGGACGGCTCCGACTCCTACGCCCTGATGACCGAGCAGCTGCTGCCGCACGGACTGCTGGGCCTGGTCATCGTCGGCTTCTTCTCGCACACCATGGCCATGTGCTCCTCGGACGCCAACGCCATCGCCGCCGTCTTCACCCGTGACGTGGCGCCGGTGCTGTCGGCGCGGGCGCGGGCCTGGGGCACCCGGTCCGGGCTGCTGGCGGCCCGCCTGACCACGGTGGTCTTCCTCGGACTGTCCATGGCGGTGGCCACGCAGGTCGACTCGCCGACGTTCAAGGACATCATCACCGTCGTGATCAAGTGGGTGGCCGGGCTGATGGGCCCGATCGCGATCCCGATGATGCTCGGTCTGCTGCGGCCCTTCCGCCGCTCCGGCCCGACGGCGGCGCTCACCAGCTGGGCGGCCGGTCTGCTCGCCTTCTGGCTGGTCAACTACCCGATCCACTGGAACGTGGAGGGCGGGGTGCCGCTGGAGTACCAGGTGTCGATCCCGCTGGCCGTGTCGCTTGTCCTGTACGTCCTGATCGGCTACCTCAAGCCGGAGGACACGCCGGAACGGCTCGCGATCATCGAGCGGGTCAACACCGACGGCGACGACGACGCCTCGGGCGCGGCGGCCGCGATCCCGACGCCGGCGGGCGGCGCGGAGGAGTCGGTGGCGCGGTCCCGGGTGGGTGATTAGGGGATCGCGGTTTGTGGGTGCGGACGGTGTCCCGGGCGAGGCCGGGGCACCGTCCGGGCTCAGCGCAGTTCCTGGATGCGGATCTGGTTGCCGGCGGGGTCGCGGAAGGCGCAGTCGCGGACGCCGTACGGCTGCTCGGTCGGCTCCTGGACGATCTCGGCGTCGTGACCCCGCACCTTCTCGAAGGTGCCGTCGAGGTCCTCGGTGGCGAGCAGGATCCACCCGTAGGTGCCCTTGGCCATCATCTCGGTGATGGTGCGGCGCTCGGCGTCGGTGATGCCGGGGTCCACGGCCGGCGGCGCCAGGAGCAGGCAGACGTCGGGCTGGTCGGCGGGCCCGACCGTGATCCAGCGCATCTTGCCCTGCCCGACGTCCTTGCGTACCTCGAAACCGAGGACGTCCCGGTAGAAGGTGACCGCCGCGTCCGGGTCGTCGTGCGGGAGGACGGTGGTGTGAATGCTGAGGTCCATGGCCTTCACGCTAGCGGCGGCCGTCGGCCGGTGCTTCTCGATTCCTGACCTGTCTTCAGCCGCGTTCAGCCGCGCGGGTAGCGGGCCAGCCACCCCGGGGACGATCCCGCCGGGCCGTGCAGGGCGGGGCCCTGGGTCATCTCCATGGCGAAGTCGTCGGCCAGTTCCAGCATGGTCGGGCGGCCCTCCAGCTCGGCCAGCCAGGCGGGCGGGAGCGCCGTCTCGCCGTGCAGGGCACCGAGCAGCCCGCCGGTCAGGGCGCCGACCGCGGCGGAGGGACCGCCGTGGTTGACGGCGAGCCGCAGCCCGTGCCGTACGTCCTCGCCGACGAGAGAGCAGTACACGGCGGCCGCGACGAGGCCTTCCGCGGTCCCCTCGCCGATCAGCTCGGTCACCCGCTCCGCCGTCGGCAGCCCTTGCCTGACCGCGCCCAGCGCGTGCTGGAGGGCGGCCGCCACCGGCTCGTGTCCGGGCCGGGCGGCGAGCAGGGCGAGCGCCCGCTGCACCGCCGCGTCCAGGCTGTCGCCGCGCGCCAGCCCGTGCACGATCACGGCGTACGCGCCTGCCGCCAGGTAACCGACGGGGTGGCCGTGGGTCTGCGCCGCGCACTCCACGGCGAGCTGGTCGACCAGCTGCGGCTCCCAGCCGACCAGCAGCCCGAACGGCGCCGAGCGGGCGGCGGCCTCGGCACCGCGCTCACCTGGGTTCTTCGGCGCCTGGGGCGTGCCCATCGTCTCGTCGCCGAGTCCGAGCAGCAGGGCCCGGGGCGCGTCCCGGCGGGCGTACAGCCACTCCTCGCGGGCCAGCCAGCCGTCGTCCTTGCGCCGCAGGTCGGGGCCCCAGTCGCGCTGGGTGGCGGCCCAGCGCCGGTACGCCCGGTGCAGGTCGGTCGGCGGGTGCCAGGCGCCGGTGTCCCGGCGTACCTGGGCGCGGATCAGCCCGTCCACGGAGAACAGGGTGAGCTGGGTGAGGTGGGTGACCGCGCCGCGCCGGCCGTGGGCGGGGGCCGGGTCGGTCAGGCCCTCCGCGCCGTGCTCCTGACGGATGCCGTCGAGGTCCAGCCCGTCGACGGGGGCGCCGAAGGCGTCGCCGACGGCCACGCCGAGCAGTGTCCCGCGCACCCGGCTGCGGAAGTCCTGCTGCTCGGCACGTCCCCAGACGGCACCGGTTGTCGCGCCCACCCGGACCCTCCCTTCGGCACCGACACGGTCCGTACGTACGACGCCCAGCACTGTATTCGAACGAGGTCGGTCGGATCAGGGCCGGGCGGGGTGTGCTTCGCGACAGCAGCGGACGAAGTCCTGGACGACGGGATCGTCGTCGTCGGCAGGGGCCCAGGCGACCGCGACCTCACTCGGGCCGACTCCGGTGACGGGGCGGTAGACGACGCCGGGACGGGTGTAGAAGCGGGCGGCGGACTCGGGCGCGAGGGCGACGCCGTAGCCGTTGGCGATCGCGGTGAGCCAGTCGTCCGGGTGCTCGGTGACGGCGCCGACACGGGCCGGGTGGCCGTCGCGCTCGTCGGCGGCCAGCCAGTACTCCCGCCAGCGGCCCGTCTCGGGCGGTGCGGCCACGAAGGGCTCGTCGCACAGTTCGTGGAAGGCGATCGTCCCGCGGGCCGCCAGAGGATGGGACTCGGCCAGCGCCACGCAGCGCGGTTCGCTGAACAGCGGCAGCACCCGCAGTGCCTCCTGGCCGGGGAACGGCAGCCGCACCAGGGCGACGTCGACGTCCGAGTCGGCGAGTCCGGCGGACGGGTTCGACCAGGCGGCCTGCCGCATCTCGGCCCGCCACCCTGGCCGGCGCCGGGAGAACTCGGCGATGATCGGCTGCGTCGCCTCGTTGGCGGCGCTGGCGAGGAAGCCGACCCGCAGGACGCGGGCCGCCCGGCTCGCCACGGCTCTCGTCTCCCGCAGCGCCGCCTCCCACCCGGCCAGCAGAGCGGGGACCCGTTCCGCCAGCGCCCGGCCCGGCCCGGTGAGCGTCATACCGTTGCGCGAGCGGACGAACAGGTCCGTGCCCAGCACGGTCTCCAGCTGCCGGATCTGCTTGGTCAGCGCGGGCTGGGACACGTACAGCCTCTGTGCGGCCCGGGTGACGCTGCCTTCCTCCGCCACGGCCGCGAAGTACCGCAGCAGACGCGTGTCGACATCCATGCCGCCAGGTTATGGGTGCAGGTATTGGACGGCGCGGTGCGGTACGGCGAGGCTGAGTGCAGGGGACGGCCGGAAGGAGAGCCCGTGTACACCGCTTACGTGATCGTCACCGTCGCCGCGATCGTCGCCGATGCCGGGATCGCCGTCGCGGACCTGCTGCGGGCCCGGTTCGTCCTCGCCAACTCGGCCGAGGTGGCGGTCCCCGAGTCGTGGCTGCCGGGGCTCGCGGCGCTGAAGGCCGCCGGGGCGGCCGGGCTCCTCATCGGCCTCCTGGGCTTCCGGCCCCTCGGCATCGCCGCCGCGGCCGGCCTGGTCCTCTTCTTCGTCGGCGCGGTCGCCGCGCACGTCCGCGCGCGGGTCTTCCACAACATCGCGTTCCCCGCCGGGTACCTGGCTCTGAACTCGGCCGCGCTCGCCCTGGTGGCCGGGTGAGTGGAAAAGCGTGAGCAGTTGGACCGGATCTGTCATCCGGGCGCTCATGTGAGGGGGCGGAGGACAGTTTCCGGCCGAGTGTTCGCGCTTTTTAGGCGGCAATGTGTGCCGAGGGGGGCAGCTCGCGGCAGTCACGGCAGCGGCCCGGACCGGGGGCCCGGAAGGCACGTTCGCAGCCGTCGCAGGTCTGGAGGGGATCGGGGCGGCGCGGGGCGGGGGCCGACGGGCGGGGAACGGCGGGGAGGGCCGGAGGGAGGTCGGCGGTGAGCCGGCGTTCCAGGAAGGCGGCGGGGTGACGGATGGGTTCCTGGGGCAGTCCGGCCGTCAGGGTCCGCTCCACGGCCGTCGCGGGTACACCGCGCTCCAGCCACTCCGTGACCGCCGGGGCCAGGCGCCGGACATCGCGCTCGGTCAGCAGCAGCCGGGAGTCCTGCACGCGGAGTCGGGCGAGCAGGACCGCCGCCGGGCCGACCGGGTCCGTCACCGCAACAGGGTCGACGCGTCCGGTCGTGGTCGGGGCCGGGGCCGGGGAGACCGGCTCGTCGGCGGCCGGGCGGGCGGCTTCCGCCACGGCCGCGAACGCCGCGCGCGGCTTGTTGCGGAAGACCGTCCGGGTCACGACTCGGCCCGATTGAAGACGCTCCTTGGTGCGTACGAGGTAGCCGTGCTCCTCCAGCTCCCGCAGGGCGGCGGCGATCCGGATCTCGCCCTCGGGGAACTTGCCCGCCAGCGTCTTGATCCCGACCGGGGCCCCCGCGGGCAGCGACTGGATGTGCACGGCCAGACCGATCGCCGTCAGGGACAGCTCGGAGTGCTGGAGGAGGTGGTTGCCGACCACGGTGAAGTTGTCGTGGTGGGGGTGGTTCTCGTGCTCGACGCCGCCGGGGCGACGGCCGGACGCGGAGCGCGCGTGCGCGCTAGGGTTCTGCTCAGTCATCAGGAAGCCTCACTTCCTCGGTGATCAGGCCCTCGCAGTGGGATCGCACTCCCGGCGGGGGCCGAATCATGTCTGGGGTTTGCTGCGGCTGACGCTGCACCATGAACGCCTCGCCGCGCCAGCCGAGTTGGCGATGTTCACTCCGGAGGGTGACCGACGGGGGCGGCGGGGGCTGGTCCGGTTCTTTCCCCGGTTCTTTGGTCTTTGGCGTCGCGTCCGACCGGGTCACGTCCGGCCACGACCCGGTGACAGTTCGGCCCAGACGGTCTTGGTCGGAGCCGGCCCCGCGTCCACGCCCCAACGGTCCGCATACGCCGCCACGATGACCAGTCCACGTCCGTCCTCCGCACCCTCCGCGCCTTCGGTGACCGGGGCGTGGGCGCGCGGGACCCGGTCACCCCGGGCGTCGGTCACCTCGACCCGGAGGACACCGCCGGGCAACAGCCGCAGGGCCAGCCGGAAGTCCCGCCCCGGCACCCGGCCGTGCAGCACCGCGTTCGCCGCCAGTTCGGCGACGACCTGGACCGCCTCGCCGGACGGCACGCCCCAGTCGTCGAGTTGCCGCTCGGTGAGCAACCGCGCGAGCCGGGCGCCCCGTCGCGTCGCGGACAACTGGACCGCGAAATGCGGTGCGTTCGGAGGGGCCGATGGGTCCAATTTCTGCATCACGTCACCCAGAGTGGCCGCCCGTCCCTACCCTGAACAGCGACGAACACGGTACCGAGGGTGACTGTCCGGATGCCCGCCGTGGTCGTACGGGTCGCACACCGGGAGGGGAAGACGTGGAGGACGAGGAGACCACGGCCGTGCTCAAGACGGTCGGGCGGCAGATCAAGGTGTGGCGCGAAGCGGCCGGGATGCGCCAGGCGGAACTGGGCGCCGCCATCGGGTACGGCGAGGACATGGTCTCGTCGGTCGAGCGCGGACGGCGCGTACCCAAGCCGGACTTCCTGGACAAGGCCGACGAGGTACTGGGCGCGGGCGGCAAGCTCTCCACCATGAAGGAGGACGTGGAGAAGGCCCGCTACCCGAAGAAGGTCCGCGACCTGGCCAAGCTGGAGGAGGAGGCGGTCGAGCTGGGTGCCTACGCCAGCCTCCAGATTCACGGGTTGCTGCAGACGCCGGAGTACGCACAGGCCCTGTACGAGACTCAGCAACCCGCATACTCAGAGGACGAGATCGAGCGCCACGTCGCCGCCCGGATGGCTCGCAAGGCCGTCTTCGAACGGTCGCCGCGCCCGATGATCACCTTCGTACAGGAGGAGGTGGCTCTGCGGCGGCCAGTAGGCGGCAGAAGGGTGCTGCGCGACCAACTCGAACACCTCCTGGAGGTCAGCCAGTTGCGGCACGTCGAGCTTCAGGTCATGCCGACAGACCGGGAAGACCACACGGGTCTGAGCGGTTCGTTCCGAGTGCTGAAGCTTCGGAACGGCACGACGGTCGGATACACGGCAGCCCAACTGCACAGCCGGGTGATCAGCGATCCCAAGGACGTGCTGACCTTGGAGATGCGCTATGGCAGGATCCGGGCACAGGCGCTCTCGCCCCGCGAGTCACGGGACTTCATCGAGAAGGTATGGAGAGAACAGGCATGACCTCTGCGCTGAAATGGTTCAAGAGCAGCTACAGCGGCAGCGACGAGCCCGACTGCGTCGAAGTCGCCATAACCCCCGCCGACGCCACCGTCCACGTCCGCGACTCCAAGAACCCCGAGGCCGCGCGCCTCTCCTTCACCGACGGGTCCTGGACCTCGTTCCTGGCGTTCACCGGCAGGCAGGCATAAGGGCTCAGCGGCGGAGCGACTCGCGCCACGCGTCGGCCAGCGCGTCGAGGTCCCTGCGTCGCTCGTTCCTCAGCTCACGCGCCTCGTCCGTCCTGGGATCCAGGAGGTGGCCGAGCGGCCTGGCACGCCGCCGGAATCCGACGCTCTCCCACAGCGCCGCGATCTTCTCTTCTGCCCGCCGATACTCGGCCTCGGGCCTGGGACGGTCCGGGAACTCCGTGGGGTGGGTGTCCGTGATGACGGCACTGCAGCCGTCGGCCAGGGTCCAGACCGCCTCGGAGACGAGGACCGGCCCCAGTCCGAAGCCCCGCCACGCCTCGTCGAGGCGTACGTCGAAGAGGACCAGGAGGTCCCCGTCGGCGGACGTCATCGCGTCGCGGAACTCCTGGCGGTAGCCGCCCCTGCCGAGGTCGTAGACGCCCAGGACCATGTTGGACAGGCCCGTGTCATAGCTCTCGGCGTCGGCGAACGGGAAGGGGCTGAACCTGTCGTCCATCCGCAGGCGGAACAACCGCATCGAACCGATGTCGTCCTGGACGGTCTTCGCCGCGGACCACTTGGGCCGGTCCAGGAACCGGTTCGACCAGATCGACACGTGCCATTCGTCGAAGCCGTTCTCGTCGCCCTCCGAGCTGACGAAGTGCCAGGTGCGGTACTCCAGGTTCAAGCGGCGCGGGTCGCCGGGCAGCTCGTCGGCGGAACGCTTCGAAGTGATCACGTTCCCGGACCCTACCCGCCCCGGGCGCACCGCACTTCGCCATAGTGCTCCCATGGCCAACACCCAACGCACCCTGCCCCTCGCAGCCACCGCCCTCACCGCGGTCCTCGCCCTCTACATCGCCCTCGTCGCCTTCGGCAACATCACCGACTTCGGCACCAACCAGCAGTTCGTGAGGCACGTCCTCGCGATGGACACGACGTTCAAGGACGACGACCTGATGTGGCGGGCGATCACGAACGAGGGCGTGCAGGACGCCGCGTACGTCGCGATCATCGTGTGGGAGACGGTGGCCGCGCTCGTGCTGATCTACGCGACGTGGCTGTGGATACGCCGGGACCACGCGGCCGGGCGGCGCATGACCACGTACGGCGCCCTCATGCTGATGCTGCTCTTCGGGGCCGGGTTCATCGGGATCGGCGGCGAGTGGTTCTCGATGTGGCAGTCGGAGGACTGGAACGGGCTGGACGCCGCCACCCGGATGTTCCTGATCAGCGGTGTCGTGCTGATCGTCGCCCAGCTCACGCCCGGTGACGCGGACGCTACCCGACGACCGTGACCTTCGTGCCGGACTCGGCGAACGCCCAGACCGCCGCGCCGTCCGCCTTGGTCAGCCGTATGCCGCCCGTCTTCGCACCGGAGGCGGGCGGAGGGGGCGAGGAGCCGTCGACGGCGTTGGAGAAGGCGACGGAGACGCCGTCCTCCAGGGCGAAGTAGACGATCTGCTCGATCTGCACGCCGTCGGAGCCGGTCGTGGCCCCCTTGCTGCGGCTGCCGACCGTGTAGGTGCCCGGGTCGGGGTCGACCGTGCCCGGCCACACCTCGAACGTCCGCCGCGCCGCGTCGCTCGCGTCGACCAGCCAGACCCGCTGCTGGTCGAGGGAGTAGACGATGCGCCGGCCGGTGCCGGAGCCGTCCGGCACCGGGGCCGGTGCGGTCTCCTTCGGCGTCGGCTTCGCGTCGGCCGACGCCGAGGGACGGGGTTTCGTGGCCGCGGCGGTGGGACGGGGGCCCTGGTCCGCCTGGACGGTCAGGACGCTCACCGCCGCGATCGCCCCCACGGTCAGACCGGAGACCCAGGCCCATGAGGGAAGTCGGGCTGGCACGGGCACGCATCTCCTCAGCTACGAGAACCCCGAACACACCGGGGGCCCGATCATCGTACTGCGCAGGTGCGTCAGTCCAGGACCGGCAGCAGCTCGGGCAGGTGGCCGTCGGAGGCCGTCGCCGAGCGCTGCCGTTCCTCCGGTACCGGGCCGTACAGCGTCGTGCGGGGCTTCGCGGGGCGGCCGGCCGCGTCGGCGACCGCGATCAGGTCCTTGACCGACTTGTACGAGCCGTACGACGAGCCCGCCATCCGCGAGATCGTCTCCTCCATCAGGGTCCCGCCGAGGTCGTTCGCGCCGGAGCGGAGCATTTCCGCCGCACCCTCCGTGCCCAGTTTCACCCAGCTCGTCTGGATGTTGGGGATGTGGGGGTGGAGGAGGAGACGGGCCATCGCCGTCACCGCGCGGTTGTCCCGAAGGGTGGGGCCCGGCCGGGCGATGCCGGCCAGGTACACCGGCGCGTTGGTGTGGATGAAGGGCAGCGTCACGAACTCGGTGAAGCCGCCGGTGCGCTGCTGGATGCCGACGAGGGTGCGCAGGTGGCCCAGCCAGTGGCGGGGCTGGTCGACGTGGCCGTACATCATCGTGGACGAGGAGCGGATGCCCAGTTCGTGGGCCGTCTCGATGACCTCGATCCAGGTCGCCGCGGGCAGCTTGCCCTTGGTGAGAATCCAGCGGACCTCGTCGTCGAGGATCTCCGCCGCGGTGCCGGGGACGGAGTCGAGGCCCGCCTCCTTGGCTGCGCTCAGCCACTCGCGGATCGACATGCCGGTGCGGGTCGCGCCGTTGACGACCTCCATCGGCGAGAAGGCGTGCACGTGCATGCCGGGGACGCGGGCCTTGACCGCCTTCGCGATGTCGAAGTACGCCGTGCCCGGCAGGTCCGGGTGGATGCCGCCCTGCATGCAGACCTCCACCGCGCCCACCTCCCACGCCTGCTGCGCGCGGTCGGCGACCTGGTCGAGGGAGAGGGTGTAGGCGTCGGCGTCGGTGCGGCGCTGGGCGAAGGCGCAGAAGCGGCAGCCGGTGTAGCAGACGTTGGTGAAGTTGATGTTGCGGGTGACGATGTAGGTGACGTCGTCGCCGACGGCCGACCTGCGTACGTCGTCGGCGACCTGGCACAGGGCGTCCAGGGCCGGGCCGTCGGCGTGCAGCAGGGCCAGGGCTTCGTCGTCGGTCAGTTTCGTCGGGTCGTCGGCGGCCGTCGTCAGTGCGGCGCGTACGTCGGTGTCGATGCGCTCGGGGGCCATGCCGGGTGCCGCGGCCTCGCGCAGGGCGCCCCAGTCGCCGTACACCTCGTCGAAGTCGTCGCGGCGGTCCGACGTACGGCCCTCGGTGTCGATGGCGGTGTGGAGGTCGGTGCGGCCGGTGGCGGTGAAGACCTCGTCCGGTTCCTGCCACGGGTGGCCCTCGACCGTCGCGTCCTCGCGGGCCAGGCCCGTTGCCGGGTCGGCGAGGGCCGTCACGTGCGGGCGCAGGCGCGGGTCCAGCCAGGGCTCGCCGCGGCGGACGAACTCCGGGTAGACGCAGAGCCGTTCGCGCAGTTCGAAGCCGACGGCGCGGGACTTGGCGGCGAGTTCGTCGATCTGCGGCCAGGGGCGTTCCGGGTTGACGTGGTCGATGGTGAGCGGGGAGACGCCGCCCCAGTCGTCGATGCCGGCGCCGATCAGCCGCTCGTACTCGGCGTCCACCAGGTTGGGCGGGGCCTGGAGGCAGGCGGCGGGGCCCATGATGTGCCGGGCGACGGCGACCGTGGCGACCAGTTCGTCCAGTTCCGCGTCCGGCATGCCGCGCATCGCGGTGTCGGGTTTGGCGCGGAAGTTCTGGATGATCAGTTCCTGGATGCCGTGGTAGGCGCGGGAGACCTTGCGGAGGGCGAACAGTGACTCCGCGCGCTCCTCGTAGGTCTCGCCGATGCCGATCAGCAGGCCCGAGGTGAAGGGGACGGAGGAGCGGCCGGCGTCCTCCAGGACGCGCAGGCGGACGGCGGGTTCCTTGTCCGGGGAGCCGTGGTGGGGGCCGCCGGGCTCGGACCACAGGCGGGTGGCGGTGGTCTCCAGCATCATGCCCATGGAGGGCGCGACGGGCTTGAGCCGCTGGAAGTCCGTCCAGGTCATGACGCCCGGGTTGAGGTGAGGCAGCAGGCCCGTCTCCTCCAGGATGCGGATGGAGATGGCGCGGACGTAGGCGATCGTGTCGTCGTAGCCGTGCGCGTCGAGCCACTCCCTGGCCTCCGGCCAGCGGTCCTCGGGCTTGTCGCCGAGGGTGATGAGGGCTTCCTTGCAGCCGAGGGCGGCGCCCTTGCGCGCGATGTCGAGGACCTCGTCCGGCGACATGAACATCCCGTGGCCGGCGCGGCGCAGCTTGCCGGGGACGGTGACGAAGGTGCAGTAGTGGCACTTGTCCCGGCACAGGCGGGTCAGCGGGACGAAGACGCTCTTCGAGTATGTGATGACGCCGGGGCGCCCGGCGGCCTGAAGGCCCGCGTCCCGGACCCGGGCGGCGGACGCGGTGAGGTCGGCCAGGTGCTCGCCGTGCGCCTGGAGCAGCACGGCGGCCTCGGAGACGTCGAGGGCGACGCCGTCCCGGGCGCGTTTGAGGGCGCGACGCAGGGCGTTCTCGGTGGGGCCCGTCGAGCCGGTTCCGGGGGTCGCGGAAGTCGTCATCCTTCGAGCATACGAGCGGCATGATCGAAGCGCGGGGGCCGTCCCGCTCCCCCACCGGCCGGTTTCCGGCCCGCTATGTGCGTACCCCCTTCTCTTGCACGGCAGTTCACGGCTCAATACGAGGGTTGCACGCACCACCCCTGCACCGCCCGTGCCAGTCACCGACGACACCTTGGGAGCAGCAGCATGTGCGAGGACGACCACGCAGGAATCGGCAGACGCGCGGTGTTCGTGACGGGAGCCGCCGCCGCGCTTACGTTGGGAACCGTGAGCTTCGCATCGGCGGCCCCGCAGGAGCGGCGCACCAGGACGGTGCGGGGGATGCTGCCCACCGGCTCCCCCGATTTCGTGTACGTCCCCGTCGAGGTCCCCTCCGGGGTCCGGGAACTCCACGTCTCCTACACCTACGACCGGCCCGCCGTCCCGGCCGGTACCGCGGGCAACGCCCTCGACATCGGCCTCTTCGACGAGCGCGGCACCGAGCTGGGCGGCCGGGGCTTTAGGGGCTGGTCGGGCGGGGCGCGCACCGAGTTCTTCGTGCGGGCGGACGACGCGACGCCCGGGTACCTGCCGGGTCCGGTGCGGCCGGGCACGTGGCACATCGCGCTCGGCCCGTACACCGTGGCGCCGCAGGGCCTGTCGTACGAGATCACGATCACGCTGACGTACGGGGAGCAGGGGGAGACCCCGCGGCCGGTGTATCCGCCGGAGCGGGCGAAGGGGCGGGGCCGCGCCTGGTACCGGGGCGACTGCCACCTGCACTCGGTGTACTCCGACGGCCGCTACACCCTCGCCGAGATCGCTCGGCTGGCGCGGGCGGCGGGCCTGGACTTCATCAACTCCTCCGAGCACAACACGCATTCGGCGCACGCGCACTGGGCGCCGGAGGCCGGGGACGACCTGCTGATCATGCTGGGTGAGGAGGTGACGACCCGCAACGGGCACGTCGTCGCCCTGGGCACCGATCCCGGCACCTTCGTCGACTGGCGCTACCGGGCGCGGGACAACCGTTTCGGGCGGTTCGCGCGCCATATCCGCCGCGCCGGGGGCCTGGTCGTCCCGGCCCACCCGCACGCCACCTGCATCGGCTGCAACTGGAAGTTCGGGTTCGGGGAGGCGGACGCGGTCGAGGTGTGGAACGGGGCGTACACGCCGGACGACGAGGTGGCGCTGGCCGACTGGGACGGCATGCTGGTCGCCGCCGTCCGGGAGGGGCGCGGCGGGCGGCACGGCGGGGACTGGATTCCGGCGATGGGCAGCAGCGACTCCCACCGCTCCCCCGACGTGATCGGGCGGCCGCAGACCGTCGTCCTCGCCGACGACCTGTCCCGGGAGGCGATCCAGGAGGGCATCCGGGCCGGGCGGTCGTACGTCGCCGAGTCGGCGAAGCTGTCGCTGGCCTTCACCGCCTCCGGTGGGCGGGGCGAGCACGCCGGCATCGGTGAGCGGCTGCGGGTGGACGACGACACGCCGGTCACCGTGCGGCTGGAGGTGACGGGCGCCCCGCGCTGCACGGTGCGGTTCGTCACGGACCAGGGAGTGCTGTTCACCGGCGGCCCGCTGCCGGTGTCCGGTGCGGGCGTCGTGGAGTGGCGGACGACCGCGTCCTACGCGGCGTACGTGCGGGCGGAGCTGCGGCACGAGGCTGCGGCGGGGCCGTTGCCGGGTGCGTTGGCGGCGTTCACGAACCCGGTCTTCCTGGGGCGCTGACCGCCGGGCCGTCGTCCAGGTCGGCGACGACCGCCGCGTGGTCGGAGGGCCACACGCCGTCCACGGGGCCGTCGCCGGCCCGCCGCACGGCACGTACCCGGCCGAGGCCGCCCGGCCCCGGCGGCCCCACGTGGACGTAGTCGATCCGGGCACCCGGCACCGGTGGGTCCGGGATGTACGGGTTGGCCGGGTCCCAGGTGGCGGCCTGGGCCGCCGGGTCGGCGTGCTCCCAGGCGTCGTGCAGCCGCCCCGCGCGCAGGAGGCGGACCTCCGGCGACTCGGGGCGGGCGTTGAGGTCGCCGGTGACGACGGGCGGGAAGGCGGTGCCGTGCCGGTGCGCGGCGACGAAGGCCGCGAGGGCGGCGGCCTGGTCGCGGCGTACGTCGGCCGCGTGGTCTCCGGAGTTCAGGTGGGCGGTGAAGAACGGGACCGGATGGCCGGGCGCGTCCAGGCGGGCGTACAGCGCGAGCCGTCCGTCGTCGAGGTCCGTCGGGGCGGGCAGCCGCAGCGCCGCCCGCTCGGTCACCGGCCAGCGGCTGAGCACCGCGTTGCCGATGCCGACCGTGTCGTCGCCGATCCGCCGCTGCCACCGGCCGGGCGCCTCGCTGGCGGCGAAGGCGCAGTGCAGGCCGAGTTCGCCGGCCAGCCATGCGGCGAGATCGCCGCCGTCGTCGGTGGACCAGACCTCCTGGAGGCCCACGACGTCGGGCCGCAACTCCCGCAGCACGGCGAGGATCGCCTTCTGCCGGTCGGCCCACGGCCCGAACCGCCACCACAGATTCCACGTCACGACCCGCACGACCGCACCACCCGCCTCTCCACCCGTCCGCCCACGCTTCCTCCGTGAGGTTTTCCAGGGAACATGGAGACATACGAGACGGGAGTGTGAACGAACGATGTCGATGCCGCCCAGCCCCGGGGAGCCGCCCGCCGGGAAGCCGTCCGCCGCCGAGCGCAAGTACCGGGCCGTCACGGCCTTCCAGCGCCGGCTGAACGCGGTGATGCGCCGCCTGCCCGCCCAGACCCTGCTGGAGACCACCGGCCGGGTCTCCGGCCTGCCCCGCCGCACGCCGGTGGGCGGGCGCCGGGTCGGGGACTCCTTCTGGCTGGTGTCGGAGTTCGGCGAGCGCTCCCAGTACGTCCGCAACATCCGCGCCGACCCGCGGGTACGGGTGCGCGTGCGCGGCCGCTGGCACACGGGCACGGCCCACCTCCTGGCCGACGACGACCCGATCGCACGCCTGCGGCGCCTGCCCCGGCTCAACAGCCTGGCGGTGCGGGCCATGGGCGTCGGGACGGGGCACCTGACGGTGCGGGTGGACCTGGAGGGGGGAGGAAGCAGGTGAGGGACCTGTGATCGGCGTCTCCCACGGCTGACGCGGTCGGCATGAACAAGGCAAACTGGCCTGGTTGCTCAGGATGTCTAGGGGGACGGCATGGACGGTGTACCGCGGGTTCCGGAGCAGCGGCATCCGGGAAGCCCGGCGGAACCCGAACAGTCGGCCGCGCTGCGCTTCGGCGTGCTCGGGCCGGTACGAGCCTGGCGCGGCGAGGAACCGCTGGCCACCGGCTCCCCCCAGCAACGGGCCCTGCTGGCGGCCCTGTTGCTCCGTGAGGGCCGGACGGCCACCGCGGCCGAGCTGATCGACGCCCTGTGGGGCGAGGAACCGCCGTCGCAGGCACTGGCGGCGGTACGGACGTACGCGTCGCGGCTGCGGAAGATCCTTGACCCGGGCGTGCTGGTGAGCGAGTCGGGCGGGTACGCGGTGCGCCTGCCGGGCGAGGGCGCCCTGGACCTGGGGACGGCCCAGGACCTGGCCGCCGAGGCGGAGAAGGCCCGGGGCGCCGGGGACCTGTGCCACGCCCGTGACGTACTGCGCCGGGCGCTGGCACTGTGGGACGGCGAGGTGCTGGCGGGCGTACCGGGCCCGTACGCGGAGGGGCAGCGCGTACGCCTGGAGGAGTGGCGGCTCCAGCTCCTGGAGACCTGCCTCGACATGGACCTGGAGCAGGGCTGCCACGCCGAGGCGGTCTCGGAACTGACGGCGCTCACCGCGGCCCACCCGCTGCGCGAACGCCTGCGCGAGCTGCTGATGCTGGCCCTGTACCGCAGCGGACGCCAGGCGGAGGCGCTGGCCGTCTACGCGGACACGCGCCGCCTGCTGGCCGACGAACTCGGCGTCGACCCGCGCCCCGGCCTCCAGGAACTCCAGCAGCGCATCCTGCGCGCGGACCCGGGCCTCGCCGAACCGTCGGCGCCGGTGGCGGAGACGGCGACCGCTCCGGTCCGTCCGGCCCAGCTCCCCGCCACGGTGCCCGACTTCACCGGCCGTGCGGCCTTCGTCCGCGAGCTGAGCGACGTACTGGCCTCGGCGTCCGGGCACGGACCGTCGGGCCGGGTCATGGCGGTCTCCGCGCTGGCCGGGATCGGCGGCGTCGGCAAGACCACCCTCGCGGTGCACGTCGCCCACCGGGCGCGGGCCGCCTTCCCCGACGGGCAGCTCTACGTCGACCTCCAGGGCGCCGGCGCGCGGCCCGCGGAGCCGGAGACGGTACTGGGCTCCTTCCTCCGCGCCCTGGGCACGGCCGACTCGGCCGTCCCCGACTCCCTGGAGGAGCGCGCCGCGCTCTACCGCTCCGTCCTGGACGGCCGCCGCGTCCTCGTCCTCCTCGACAACGCCCGCGACGCCGCGCAGGTGCGGCCACTGCTGCCCGGCACGGACGGGTGCGCCGCGCTGGTGACGGCGCGGGTGCGGATGGTGGACCTCGCCGGGGCGCACCTGGTCGACCTGGACGTGATGTCGCCGGAGGAGGCGCTGGCGCTCTTCACCAGGATCGTGGGCGAGGAGCGGGTGGCCTCGGAGCGGGAGGCGGCCCTGGACGTGGTCGGCGCGTGCGGCTTCCTGCCCCTCGCCATCCGCATCGCGGCCTCCCGCCTCGCGGCCCGCCGCACGTGGACGGTGTCGGTCCTCGCCGCGAAACTGGCGGACGAGCGCCGCAGGCTGGACGAGCTCCAGGCCGGTGACCTGGCCGTCAAGGCGACCTTCGAGCTGGGCTACGGCCAGCTGGACCCGCCCCAGGCCCGTGCCTTCCGGCTGCTGGGCCTGGCGGACGGCCCGGACATCTCCCTGGCGGCGGCAGCGGCGGTCCTGGACCTCCCCACGGAGGACACGGAGGACCTGCTGGAGTCCCTGGTCGACACGTCCCTGCTGGAGTCGGCGGCGCCCGGCCGCTACCGGTTCCACGACCTCGTCCGCCTCTACGCGCGTGCGTGCGCGGAACGGGACGAGCATCCGCCGGGCGAGCGGGGGGCGGCGCTGTCGCGGTTGCTGGACTTCTATCTGGCCACGGCGGCGGGGGTGTACGCGATCGAGCGGCCCGGGGACCGGCTGGTGGACGGCCTGGAGCCGACGGAGTACCCGGGGCTGTCGTTCACCGAGGGCTCGGCCGCGCTGGACTGGCTGTACACCGAGGCGGCGCCGCTGCTGGCCTGCGTGCGGCAGGCGTCCGCGTCGTCCCGGCTGCGGCGGGCCGTGGACCTCCTGTGGGCCGCCAAGGACCTGACCGAGTCGGGTGCCGACTCCCACCAGTACGAGGCCACCGCCAGAGGGATGTGCGAGGCCACGCGCACGGCCGGCGACACACTGGCCGAGGGACGGGCGCGGACGGTGCTCACGGACGTGCTGCTGGTGACCGGCCGCATCCCGCAGGCGGAGGAGGAGTCGCGGCTCGCCATGCGGCTCGCGGAGTCCGTCCAGGACGGTCCGGCGGTGAGCTGGGTCGCCAACAGTCTCGGGCTCATCTGCTTGCACCAGGGGCGGCACACCGACAGCAAGCCGTTCTTCGAGCGGGCCATCGACGGTTTCCGCGCCCTGAACAACCGTCCTCCCGAGGCGACGGCCCTGTGCAACCTCTCGCGGGCCCACCTGGGAGCCGGCGACGTCGCCCAGGCCGTGGACTTCGCGAGGCGGGGGCTGGACGCGCACGCCGAGTTCGGCAGGACCGTGCGCCTCGCCAACAGTCACTACGCGCTGGGCATCGCCCTCAATCGCGCCGACCGGCACACGGAGGCACTCGGACACTTCTCCGAGGCCCTGACGATCTTCACCGCGCACCGGCAACGGCTGTGGGAGGGCACGACGAACTACCGCATCGCCGAGGTCCACCTCGCGGCTCAGCGCCCCGCCCAGGCGGCCCAGCACGCCGAACAGGCCCTCGCGCTCGGCTGCATCGGTGGTGACCGCATGGAGGGCAACGTCCTGACCCTGTTGGGCCGTGCCCTGTCCGGCCTGGAGCAGACGGACCGGGCCAAGGCCTGCTGGAGCAAGGCCCTGCGGCTCTACGAGCAGGAGGGCGCCGAGGAAGCGCGCGAGGCGAGGGCACTGCTCAGGCCCGCCTCGGCCGCCTGAACCGCGCCCGCGCGAGGGGCGTTCAGCATTCGTTTATCGCCGCCCGACATCGTCGTACCCGTCACACCGTCGCGTCGGGGGGCAGACGGGGTGACCGCGGAACCGACCAGTTATGGTGCGGCTCCGAACGCCCGTCCGGCGGCCCACGGGGGAGCCCCCGGGCGGGCGTTGGCCACATTCGTCACAGCGGAGGGACCAAGCCCATGAGCGAGAACGAGAAGAACACGGAAGCGACGGCCACGGGCGAGGCGGCTGCCGACGAGACCATCACGACGCTCGAGAACCCCATGCCCGCGCCGCCGAAGGACGGGGGTATCACCACCCTGGAGAACCCCATGCCGGCCCCGCCCGCCCTGGACCTGGACGGCGACGGCAAGTAGACCTTCCTCCACACGGGGATCGGCCGCGGCGGCGCGGAGGGGAGCCGCCGCGGCCGACGTGTGTCCGGGCGCCGGCGACGATGCCGCCGGCGCCCGCACTCATGTCGGCACTCATGTCGTACGGGCCGTCCCCGTGCCCTTCTCCGCGTCCAGCGCGTACACGCAGCGGTCCTTGCTGCACGCGTACACGATGCCGTCCCGCACCACCGGCGAGCCGGTGATCTCGCCGCCGGTGGCGAGCTTCCAGCGGAGGCGGCCGTCGTCGGACTTGAGGGTGTAGAGGAGGTGGTCCGTGGAGCCGAAGTGGATCCGCCCCTCGGCGACCGCCGGGGCGCCCACGATGTCGCCGCCCGCCTGGAAGCGCCACTTGGGCGTGCCGGTGACCGCGTCCAGGGTGTAGAGGCCCTTGCCGCTGCCGACGTGGACGTGGCCGGCGGCGACCAGGACCGGGTCGGTCGAGGAGCGGGCCTCGGTGGCGATGCGCCAGCGGTCGCGGCCGTCGGTGGCGTCGAGGGCGTAGACGGTGCCGAGGTAGTCGGCGAGGTAGACGCCGCCGCCGGTCACCGCGGGGCCCGGCACGAAGGTGGGCGGGGCGAGGAAGACCGCCGGGGCCTCGAAGTGCCAGCGGACGTGGCCGGAGGCGACCTCCAGGGCGAGGACCCGGGTGCCGGCCGAGACGTAGACGTAGCCGTCGGGGGCGGGGGCGACGCGGACCGGGACCCCGCCGCAGGAGGCGGCGTCGCCGATCGGGTACGACCAGCGCTCGTCGCCGGTGCGGGCGTCCAGGGCGCGCAGCCGGGCGTCCTGCCAGACGTACACCGTCCCGTCGTGGAGCGCGGCGCCCGCCTCCGGGGACTCGAAGTCGGTCTGGCAGCCGGTGATCTCCCACAGCTTCTGCCCGCCCGAGGCCTCCCAGCCCTGCATGCCGCCACCTCGGGTGGCGGTGACGACGGTGCCCCGCTCGGCCTGGAGCGAGTACACCCAGGCGTCGGTCTGGACGCGCCACAGGTCGGTGCCCTCGCGGGCGTCGAGGGCGAAGAGGGTCGGGCCGTCGGAGGCGTGGACACGGCCGTCCGCGACCGCCATCGACCAGGCGACGTCGCGGGTCTTGAAGCGGCGGCGGCCGGTGGCGACGTCCAGGGCGTGCACCTCGAAGGAGGTGACGTAGACCAGGTCCTCGGCGACGGCGGGGGTGCCCCACACGTCGTTGGACATGCGGAAGCGCCAGGGCCGCCAGCCGGCCGGGGACGCCTCCGGGGGCGCGGCGGGGGCGGGCGGCGCGGCCGGTGCGGCGAGGTCGGCGCCGTTGACGCCGGGGCGGGGGCGGGACCAGGACGCGGCGAGGGCGGACTCCGGCGGGGGCGCGGCGACGGCGGCGGCGCGCATGTCGGCGACGCGCGGACCGGGGCCGATGGGCACGGAGACGCCGGCCAGCCGGACCGGGCCGGAGTCGGGGGCGCCGACGGGCACGGGCACGGGCACCGGCACCGGCGGCGCGTGCCCGGGCGGTGCCGGTACGACGGGGTCGTGGGAGGGCGGGGGCGGGGGCGCGGGTACGGCTGGGGCGGGGCCCGCGGAGCCGCCGTGCGCTCCGCCTCCGGCACCGCCCCGGCCGCCGGCGGTCGTGGCGAGCTTGGGCGCGGGGCGGCCGCCCCGGCGGCTCTCGATCAGGCCCACCGCCCGTTCCGGCAGCCACGCCGACGCCGTACCGCTGTCGTCCGAGCCGGAGCCGAACAGGTGCGGGGCGAGCTGGGCCTGGAGGTCGGCCGGGTTGGGGCGGGCCGTGGCCTCCATCTGCATGCAGGACTCGATGAGCGGGCGCAGCTCGTCGGGGAGGCCTTCGAGGTCGGGGCCCTCGCGCAGCAGCATGAAGACCGTCTCGACCGGGTTGGCGCCGTGGAAGGGCGGGTGCCCGGTGGCGGCGAAGACCAGCATCGAGCCGAGCGAGAAGACGTCGCTGGCGCCGGTGACGCTGCGGGAGTCCTTGGCCTGCTCCGGGGACATGTAGGCGGGCGTGCCGACGGCGACGTTGGTCATCGTCAGCCGGGTGTTCGAGACGCCGGACGCGATGCCGAAGTCGATCACCCGGGGGCCGTCCTCGACGACGAGGACGTTGGACGGCTTCAGGTCGCGGTGGACCAGGCCCGCGCCGTGGATCGAATGGAGCGCCTCCGCGACGCCCGCCGCCAGCCAGCGCACCGCCTGCGCCGGGAGCGGCCCGCACTCGTTCACTATCTCCTCGAGGGAGGGAGCGGGCACGTAGGCCGTGGCCAGCCACGGCACCGCGGCGCGCGGGTCGGCGTCGACCACGGCGGCGGTGTAGAAGCCGGAGACCGCGCGGGCCGCCTCCACCTCCCGCGTGAAGCGGACGCGGAACAGCTGGTCCTCCGCCAGCTCCGTGCGGACCGTCTTGATCGCCACGCGCCGCCCGGACGCCGAGCGCGCGAGATAGACCAGCCCCATGCCGCCGGCGCCGAGCCGCCCCAGCACCTCGAACGGCCCGATCCGCCGCGGATCGTGCTGCGTCAGCTGATCCACCACTTGCCTGCCACCTCCCCGTACGAGCCGCGCCACCCACATATGTACGCGACCGAAGTGCAGCGTCTCACCACCGCACCCGAGTGGCGGCACGCACCCCGATTCTTCCTGTCCGAAGCGCTGGTGGCGAACCTGGGGACAATCGGGGCGTGTCATGCCGATCCCGGACAAAGGCGCGCGGGCGAAGGCTCCCGCTCAGCGCTGCAGCAGCGCGAACGACGCCCCCTGGTCGTCGGAGACCACGGCTACCCCTCCGTACGACGTCTCGAACGGGGGCACCCGCACCCGCCCGCCGAGCCGGGCCACCCTGCCGAGCGCGGCCTCGACGTCCCCGGTCAGGAAGTGCACGAGGAAGTGCGGCGGCATCTCGGCCGGGAAGACGGAGGAGACCGGGGCGCGGCCGAAGTCGGGAGCGGCGTCCGGCCCGAAGAGGGCGTCGTGGAACAGGTCGCCGTAGAAGGCGTTGGCGGCCTCGGTGTCCCGGGTGTACAGCTCGGCCCAGGTGAAGGTGCCCGGCTCGTGCCGGCGTCCGAAGCCGCGGTGGCCCTCCGGCTGCCAGAGGGCGAAGACGGCGCCGTCCGGGTCGGCGGCGAGCGCGGTGGTGCCCTGGTCGCCGACCGGGTGGGGCGGGGTGACGATCTGGCCGCCGCCCGCCCTGATGCGCCCGGCCAGCGCGGCGGCGTCCGGGGTGTGGAAGTACACGGACCACACGGTGGGCATCCGGCCGTCCGTCTTGCGGACCAGCGCGGCGACGGGCTCGCCGTCCAGCCGAGCCCGTACGGTCTCCCCCTCCGGCGCGTCGAAGGTCCACCCGAAGAGCTCCCCGTAGAAGCGCTTGCCGGCCTCCACGTCCGGCAGCTGGGCGTCGACCCAGCAGGGTGCGCCCTGAGGGAGTTCCGGACGAGCGGACGTCGTCTTCTCTGATGCCCCGTTTTCGGCCATGCCGTCAAAGTAACCGCGCCGCCCCCACCGCGCAGACCAGGCACACCAGCCTCTCGGCGCCCGAAGGGCCTGTCCGGCCCCCATTTGCAGTCGGCCGAATCGCGCTCGGATCACCCGTCGGTAAGCTGACGGCATGACAGGACAAGTGCGTACCGTCGACGGCCGCGTGGCCGGTCGACGTGGGCAGGCGACCCGGCAGAAACTGCTCGACTGCCTCAGCGACATGCTCAGCTCCTCCCCCTATCGCGATGTCAAAGTCATCGATGTCGCCCGCAAGGCCGGCACCTCGCCCGCGACCTTCTACCAGTACTTCCCGGACGTCGAGGGCGCCGTCCTGGAGCTCGCCGACCACATGGCCGCCGAGAGCTCCGGGTTGGCCGAGCTGACGGCGGGCCGCTCGTGGACCGGCAAGGCGGGCTGGCAGACGGCGCAGGAACTGGTCGACGGGTTCCTGGACTTCTGGCGGAAGAACGACGCGATCCTCCGGGTCGTCGACCTGGGTGCGGCCGAGGGGGACAAACGGTTCTCCAAGATCCGCATGAAGGTCCTGAACTCGGTGAACTCCTCCCTCACGGACTCCGTCGCCGAGCTGCAGGCCAAGGGCAAGGTCGACAAGGACGTGAACCCCGCGGCGATCGCCGGTTCCCTGGTCGTCATGCTGGCCGCCGCCGCGTCGCACCAGAAGGGCTTCTCCTCCTGGGGCGTCAAGCAGGCCGAACTCAAGCCCACCCTCTCGCTGTTGATGTACCTCGGCGTCACCGGCAAGAAGCCCGCCAAGTAGCCCGGCGCCGGACGCGGCAGCCTGTCATCTCCGTCGCGCCCCGCACTACGCCGGCAGCGGCCGGTCCCGCACCACGTGCTTCATCACCAGCGTCGACGTCAGCCGCAGCACCCCGGGCAGGGTGGCGAGCCGCTCGTCGTAGAGCCGCTGGTAGGCCGCCAGGTCGGCGGCGACCACGCGCAGCAGGTAGTCCGGCTCCCCGAACAGCCGCTGCGCATCCACCACTTCCCCCACCTCGCTGACCGCCCGCTCGAACTCGGCGACCGTCTCCCGGTCCTCCTGCCGCATCGACACGAAGACCAGCGCCTCGAAGTTCAGGCCCACCGCGGCCGGGTCCACCACCGCCCGGTAGCCGCCGATCGCCCCCGACCGCTCCAGCTCGCGCAGCCGCCGGTGACACGGCGAGACACTCAGCCGCACGCGCGCGGCCAGTTCGGTCACGGTCAGCCGCCCGTCCTGCTGCACCTCGGCAAGAATCTTCCGGTCCATGTCGTCCATGAAGGAAATTCTTCCACTCAGAGCGCCGTACGGGGAAAAGTTCGGAAACACTTTCGGGGCATCTGCTCCTAATCTCCCCGGTATGGACTCGGCACTGCTCTTCTCCTTCCTCGCCCTGGACCTGCTGCTGGTGTGCGTGCCGGGCGCGGACTGGGCGTACGCCATCGCGGCGGGACTGCGCGAACGGTCGGTGACGTGGGCGGTGGGCGGCCTGGTCGCCGGGTACGCGCTGCATACGCTGCTGGCGGCGGCGGGGCTGGCGGTCCTGGTCGCCGGTTCGCCGGGGCTGCTCACGGCGCTGACGGTGGCGGGCGCGGCGTACCTGGTGTGGCTGGGGTGGGGGGTGCTGCGGCGGCCGGGCGCTCCCGGCGCCGCGCGGGAGGAAGACCCGGCCACCGCGGGGGGTTCAGCCACCGCTGGGGGTTCCGCCGCCGCGGAGGGCGGTTCCCGCGCGCGGGTCTTCCTGCGCGGTGCGACGATCAGCGGGCTCAATCCCAAGGGTCTGTTGCTCTACCTGTCCGTGCTGCCGCAGTTCCTGGTCACCCGGGGTGCGCACCTGCCGGTGCCCGTGCAGACTGTCGTCCTGGGGCTGCTGCACATGGCGTGCTGTGCCGCCGTGTACCTGACGGTGGGGCTCGCCGCCCGTGCCGTCCTGGGCGCCCGGCCGGCCGCCGCGCGTGCCGTCACCCGTACGTCGGGCGCCGCGATGCTGGGCATCGGCGCGTTCCTGCTGGTGCAGCGCCTGGCGCTGTCCTGATCCCGTCGGCCGCCCGGCGCCGGGGGAACAGCCGCCGTGCCGACCGGTGTTGACGCGGTACCGAGGAAGCGACCGACGCCCGTACCCGCTGGAGGAGACCGGAATGGCCCTGACCCGCGAAGAGCGTGAGAAGTTCCTGGCCGAGCCCCACATCGCCGCGCTCGCGGTGGACGCGGGAGCGGGCCGCGCACCGCTGACCGTGCCGATCTGGTACCAGTACGAGCCGGGCGGCGACGTCTGGATCATGACCGGCCTGGACAGCCGCAAGAACCAACTGATCAAGGCAGCCGGGCGGTTCTCGCTGATGGTCGACCGACTGGAGCCCACCATCCGGTACGTGTCGGTGGAGGGGCCGGTCGTCGAGACGGTCACCGCCACGGAGGAGGACCTGCGGGAGATCTCCGCCCGCTACCTCCCGGCCGACAAGGTCGACGGCTACGTCGCCTTCGCCTCCGCCGACCACGGCGACCAGGTCATCGTCCGGATGCGTCCCGAGCGCTGGGTGTCCTCGGACCTCGGCTCGGTGTGAGCGCCCGGCGCACGTGACAATCGGGGCATGGAAACCGAGCCGGCCGATCTTCACGAGCTGCTGAGGTCGCTGCGGGTGTGGGACCCCGCGGTCACAGAGCTGCCGCCCTTCGACCCGGCCGACGCGCCCGGCGACCCGCTGGACCTGTTCACGCGGTGGTTCGCCGAGGCGGTGGCGGCCGGGCAGCGCGAACCCCACACGGTGTCGCTGGCGACGGCGGACGCGGAGGGGCTGCCGGACGTACGGATCGTCATGCTGCACGGGGCCGACGAGGCCGGCTGGTCCTTCGCCACGCACGCCGGCAGCCGCAAGGGCCGGCACCTCGCGGCCCGCCCGTACGCCGCGCTCGTCTTCCACTGGCCGGTGCTGGGCCGCCAGGTGCGGGTGCGCGGCCCGGTCGCCGTCGCCCCGGCCGAACAGGCGCGGGCCGACCTGCACGCTCGGTCGACCGGCGCCCTGGCCGCCGCGCTCACCGGGCGGCAGAGCGAGGACCTGGGGTCGTTGGAGGAACTGGCCCGCGCCTCCGAGGCGGCCTGGGAGCGGGCCGGCCGGGAGCCGGACGCCCAGGCCTCGTCCTGGACGCTCTACCGGCTGCTCCCCGACGAGGTGGAGTTCTTCCAGGGCGACGCCCACCGCCGCCACGTACGGCTCGCCTACCGGCGGACGGAAGACGCCGGGGGCACCTGGCACACCGGGCTGCTGTGGCCGTGAGCGACGGCCACTGGGTGCCGGGGACGCCGACTCAGGGGCGCGGGGCCGGCTCCGTGTCCGTCGCCAGCCGGGCGTGCAGGTGGGCGTCGCGGAACGCGTCGTGCCGGCCGGCCTCGAACATCGCGCCGCGCATCGTGCCCTCGTGGGCGTACCCGCATCGTTCGGCGACGCGGCAGGAGGCGCCGTGGCCCAGCGCGTGGCCCAGTTCCAGGCGGTGCAGGCCGAGTTCCGCGAAGGCCCAGCGCGAGGCGAGGAGCAGGGCGCGGGTGGCGACGCCCCGGCCGCGGGCCTCGGGGAGCACCCAGTAGCCGACCCTCGCCAGCCGCAGCGGCAGGTTGATCTCGTTGACGCCGATGTGACCCAGCGTCGTACCGCTCTCCCCGTCCGTGATCCGGAACGACGCGGCCCGGCCCTCCCCGGCCTCCCGGGCCCGTGCGCGCAGCGACTCGCGGGCGCCGGCGAGGTCGGTCCACAGCTTGAGCGGGGTGTTCCAGCGCTGGAACTCGGGGTCCAGGCAGCCGCGCAGCCAGCTTTCCGCGTCGGCGTCGGACCCGGCGTCCCAGGGACGCAAGTGCAGGCCGTGTCCGCGGGGTTCGGTCAGGGACGGGGGCAGGGTGGGCATGCGTGTGGAGGCCATCGGGCCATTGAAGCCGACCCGCCGCGGGCACGGCCCACGAAGGTACCCCCGTCGCGGTCGTGACCGTTCCGCAACCGATTCCGGTCTTGACCGAGACCCATCAAGCCGAGCCTTGATTACGCTCGCGGCATGGCCGACTCCACAGCGTCCGCTCAGCCGCAGCCCGCCCACCCCGCGGAGCGCCCCGTGTACGTCATCGGCGCCGGCCCCGGCGGCCTCGCCGTCGCCCACGCGCTGCGCGCCCGCGGCGTACGGGCCGTCGTCCTGGAGCGCGCCGACCACGTCGGAGCCTCCTGGCGGCGCCACTACGACCGGCTGCGCCTGCACACCACCCGCCGTCTGTCGGCGCTGCCCGGCCTGCCGATGCCGCGCCGCTTCGGACGGTGGGTCGCCCGGGACGACGTGGTGCGGTACCTCGAGAAGTACGCCGACGTCCACCAGTTGGAGATCGTCACCGGCGTCGAGGTCTTCCGCGTGGAGCGCGCGCCCGACGGCGCCGGCTGGACGCTGCACGCCTCCGGGGGCCGTGAGCTGACCGGCGCCGCGGTGGTGGTCGCCACCGGCTACAACCACACCCCGCGCGTGCCGGACTGGCCCGGGCGTCAGACGTACACCGGCGAGTTCCGGCACGCCGCCGAGTACCGGAACGCGGCCCCCTACGCGGGCCGCGACGTCCTGGTCGTCGGCGTCGGCAACACGGGCGCCGAGATCGCCGTGGACCTGGTGGAGGGCGGGGCCGCCCGGGTCCGGCTGTCGGTGCGCACCGCGCCGCACATCGTCCGCCGCTCCACCGCGGGCTGGCCCGCCCAGTACAACGGCGTCCTGGCCCGCCGTCTGCCCGCCCGCCTCGTCGACCGGCTCGCCCGGCCGCTGGCCCGGATCAGCACGCCCGACCTGTCGGCACACGGGCTGCCCCGCCCGAAGACCGGCCTGCTCACCCGGGCCGCCGAGGGCGCGATACCGGTGCAGGACGTCGGCCTGATCGACGCGGTGCGGGGCGGGCGGGTGGAGATCGTGGCCGCCGTGGACGGCTTCGAGGACGGCAAGGTGGTCCTCGCCGACGGCACCCGCACCGCCCCGGACGCGGTGCTCGCCGCCACCGGCTACCGCCGGGGCCTGGAGGGCCTGGTCGGCCACCTCGGCGTACTCGACGCGCACGGCAGACCGTCCGCACGCGGCGCCCACACCCCGCCGAACGCCCCCGGCCTGTACTTCACCGGCTTCACCAACCCGATCAGCGGCATGCTCCGCGAGCTGGGCCTCGACGCCGGCCGCATCGCCGGGGCGGTGGCGAAGAGGGAGGCGGGGCGGGTGTCGCGGCTGCCGGGCAGGGCCTAGGCGATGCCGCCGGGCGCCGGAGCCGTCCGCCGCCGGATCACCAGGGCCATCAGGGCCGCCGCCGCGCACAGGGCGCCGGAGGCGACCCAGACGACGTCGTAGGAGCCGAGCCTGTCGCGGGCGACGCCGCCGAGGAAGGCGACGAGGGCGGCGCCGACCTGGTGGGAGGCGAGGACCCAGCCGAAGACGATGGCGCTGTCCTCGCCGTACTGCTCGCGGCACAGGGCGAGGGTGGGCGGGACGGTGGCGACCCAGTCGAGGCCGTAGAAGACGATGAAGAAGACCATCGGAGGGTGGACGCTGGGCGCCAGGAGGAGAGGGAGGAAGAGGAGGGAGATGCCGCGCAGGGCGTAGTAGACGGCGAGCAGGCGGCGCGGTTCGAAGCGGTCGGTGAACCAGCCGGAGGCGATCGTGCCGACCACGTCGAAGATCCCGATGACGGCGAGCAGCGTGGAGGCGGTCGTCAGCGGCATGTGGTGGTCGTGGGCGGCGGGGATGAAGTGGGTCTGGATCAGGCCGTTGGTGGAGGCGCCGCAGATCGCGAAGGTGCCGGCGAGCAGCCAGAAGGGGCCGGTGCGGGCGGCGGAGAAGAGGACCGCGAGGGCGCGGCGAGCGGCGCCCGGCACGGGGGCGGGCTTGGGGATGAACTCGTCGGCGCCGTACGGCTTGAGGCCGACGTCGGCGGGGTGGTCGTGCAGGAGGAGCCAGACGAAGGGGACGACGGCGAGGGCGGCCAGGGCGACCGTGACGGCGGCGGGGCGCCAGTCGTACGTCTCGACGATCCAGGACAGCAGCGGCAGGAAGATCAGCTGCCCGGAGGCGGAGGCGGCGGTGAGGACGCCGGTGACCAGGCCCCGGCGTTCGGTGAACCAGCGGTTGGTGACGGTGGCGGCGAAGGCCAGCGCCATGGAGCCGGAGCCCAGGCCGACCAGCAGGCCCCAGCAGAGGATCAGCTGCCAGGCCGACTCCATCCAGACCGTCGCGCCCGAGCCGACCGCGATGACGGTCAGGGCGACGGCGACCACGCGGCGGATGCCGAAGCGGTCCATGAGCGCGGCGGCGAACGGCGCGGTCAGCCCGTAGAGCGCGAGGTTGACGGAGACGGCGGCGCCGATCGTGCCGCGCGACCAGCCGAAGTCCTGGTGGAGCGGGTCGATGAGGATGCCGGGCAGGGAGCGGAAGGCCGCCGCGCCGATGATCGTCACGAAGGTGACGGCGGCGACCCACCAGGCGCGGTGCACACGGGGGCGATGCACGCGGGGGCGGCGGCGCGGGCGGTCGGGCTCCGGCTGGTGTACGGCTGCTGCGGCGTCGTCGGTTGTCTGGGTCACGTCATTGAGCTTCGGGGACGGGCCCCGGCCGATCGAGTGGCCCGAGGGACAGCGTTCGCTAGGATCGGGCCATGGCGTCCGACCGTACGTCCCCAGCCCTTCCCGACCTCCGGCCGCACCGCGTCGTCGTGCTCGCCCTCGACGGTCTGCTCCCCTTCGAACTCGGCATCCCGCAGCGAATCTTCCGGCTCGCCCGCGACGAGCGGCGGCGCCGCCTGTACGAGGTCGTCACGTGCTCCGTCCGCCCTCCGGGGCCCGTCGAGACCGACGCGGACTTCGCGATCATGGTGGAGAACGGCCCCGAGGCCCTGGCCACCGCCGACACGGTCGTCGTCCCGGCCTCCTACGAGCTCGGCCCGGTCCATGACGAGGGCGTGCTGACGGAGGAGTTGGCCGCCGCGCTCGCCCGCGTCCGGCCCGGCACCCGGCTGGTGGCGATCTGCACGGGCGGGTACGTGCTGGCCGCCGCCGGCCTCCTCGACGGGCGCCCGGCGACCACGCACTGGGCCTCCGCCGAGCACTTCCAGCGGCTCTTCCCCAAGGTGCGGGTGGACGCCGACGTGCTGTTCGTGGACGACGGCGACGTCCTCACCTCGGCCGGCGTCGCGGCCGGCATCGACCTGTGCGTGCACATCGTGCGCCGGGACCACGGCACGGCGGTCGCCAACGAGGTGGCCCGCCGCACGGTCGTACCGCCGCACCGCGACGGCGGGCAGGCGCAGTACATCGAGCGGCCGGTGCCCGATCCGCAGCAGTCCTCCACGACCAACGCCCGCGCCTGGGCACTCGCCCGTCTCCAGGAGCCGATCCAGCTGCGGGACATGGCCGCGCAGGAGTCGATGTCGGTGCGCACCTTCACCCGCCGCTTCCGCGAGGAGGTCGGCGTCAGCCCGGGTCAGTGGCTCACCGGGCAGCGCGTCGAACGGGCCCGCCACCTGCTGGAGTCCACCGCCCTCTCCGTCGACCAGGTGGCCCACGACGCGGGCTTCGGTACGGCCCAGTCGATGCGGCAGCATCTGCAGGCGGCGCTCGGGGTCACCCCGACCGCGTACCGGCGGACCTTCCGGCCCGACTTGTCCACAGCCTGTGGAGAGTGAGGGGCGGCGGACGGAACTCGTCGGCCGGCGGCGCGGCGCCGACCGCCCCGAGCATGGCATCGCGCGCCGCCACCCGACTCCGGCGCTCCCGCCCGGCTCCCGTCGCCCCCGGGGGAACCGCCGCCGAAACACGACCCACACTCGTCGAGGGCTCCGTCACCGAGCCCTCGTCGTCCCCTCGCGGCGAATCGTCGCCTACAAGCGTGAGGAAACGGTCACGATCCGTCAACCGGCAGAGGACCGTTCATCACTTACACCCCGTTTGTACGGGACGCGCACGGAAGCACACCCCGGCGCACTGCCGCGCCGGCCGCTACACCACTTCGTACGCGTACCCCTCGTACGCGACCGTGCCGTCACCGCTGCCGCAGACCGGCGCGCTGTCCTCCCGTCCGGCACAGCGGTCCAGTTCGCACCAGATGCGCTTGCCCGTACCCTCCCGGCTCCAGCCCCAGCGGTCGGCGAGGCCGTCGACCAGGGCGAGACCCCGGCCGCCCGTCTCCTCGCCGTCCACGCAGCGGGGCACCGGGGCCCGGTCGCTCGCGTCGTCCACCTCGAGGCGGACGGTGGCCTCCCCGGCCTCCTCCGTCACCGCCGGCGGGAGCACCAGCCGCAGTACGGCCGAACGGCCGGTGTGCACCACGGCGTTGGTGACGAGCTCGGAGACGAGGAGCACCAGCGTCTCGGCGAGTGGTTCGTCGGCCTGTATCCCGGACCCGGCGAGCCGTGAGCGCGCCCACCGCCGGGCCCGCCCCACTTCCGAGGGGTCGGGCCGGACCTCCAGCTGCACTTGAAGCACCTGCACCGCTCACACCATCCGAACCGGCGGACACAAAGGCTCACGCCTCATGAGGGCCACGATCGTAGCCATTCTCTGCATGGCCAGAACAACGGCCGGGGCCAGGGATCACGGAACGTGAATCCCTTGTGGGACAGCATGGTTGACGTACAGTCACGCCAACAAGCGCTTCGGGCATATTCCAGCGCGAAGGAGTACCCCTGCGGCATACTGTGCGACGCCCGCTCCGGGGAGTCGAACAGGCGGCGGCCGACGGCCGTTCCACCACTGCCGGCACTCAGGACCACTCGCATCCCACACAAGGTACCGGAGTGTGGCGCCGACTCCGGGCCGTGACGGGTCACACGGCGGACACAACCGGATATCAACGCTCCGTGACGCCGCCGTGCCACGATCCGTGACATCCCGCGCGGGTGCGGATGCGAGCGGGCCGGGGTGGCGCTACTCCGGGACCGTGAAGTAGCGGGCGAAGGCCGGGACGATCTCCGCCTCCCCCACCTTGCCGTCGCCGTCCGTGTCGAGGGCGGCGGCGACCGACCGCGCGGTCTCCTCCGGCACGCCGAGCACGGTGAGGACCCGCGCGAGATCCTCCGCGCCGACCGCTCCGCCACCGTCGGCGCCGGCGACGTCCAGGGCCGCGTGCAGGAAGGGGCGGGCGATCTCGGCGAAGCGGTCCGGGTTGTCCCGCAGTCGCTTGACCGCCGCGGTGACGAACTCCTCACGGGTGATGCGCTGGTCGCCGTCGCGGTCGGCGATGCCCGCCATGCCCTGCCAGAGCGCCTCCGCGCCGCCGTACAGGGACTGCCCCTTCTCGGAACGGGCGGCGGCGTCGAACTCGGCGAGCAGCGCCTTGGCCGCCGCGTTGAAGTCCGCACGGTCGATGTAACCGTTGCCGTCCTGGTCGAAGGTGGCGAAGCGTGCGGCGATCCTGCGCTCGTACTCGCTGTTGACCATGGTTCTCTCCGGCCGCCTCACGTCGGTGTCGGTGTCTGCGTCTCGCTCGGAGAGTACGACGCCGGCCGCGGCCGCGGGCGGCATACGGGCGGACGGGCCGGGCGGGACCGGGGTTCAGGCGGACAGCGGGCGGGGCCTGTCGCCGGTCGCCGAGGCGAGGTCGGGGTGGACGTCGAAGAGGCGGCGCACCCCGAGCGCGCCGAGGACGCGGTTGACGTGGGAGCCGTCGACGGCTCCCTGGGCGGGCAGTATCAGACGCAGCCGGCCCTGGCAGGAGCGGATGAGCCGCCGGGAGGCGATGAGCACGCCGACCCCGCTGGAATCGCAGAACAGGACCTCGGAGAGGTCCAGGACGAGGCTGTGCCGCCCCTCGGCCACCTCGTCGTGCACCCGCTGCCGCAGCACCGGCGACGTCACCAGGTCCAGCTCACCCGACACCTGGAGCACGGCCCATTCGCCCCGCTCGCCGCCGGTCACATTGAACGTCACCACCATGCCCTTCAGTCGCCGGTACATCGGACGCCCGGAATCACCCGAAATTCACCCGAAACGGAAGCCATGCTTACGCTTCTTGGGCGCGCGCCTGCCCACCGGCCGTTCCCGCAAACGCCGACCCGGAAACGGGGAACGATCGGAAAAGGCTTGTTTCAGACGGTTTCGATCCTGTTCGATCGGTTCCGGTCGCACGATAGAGGGTAGGGGAGGCGCCTAGCACGTGCGGGCCGCCGGGGGCGCGCATTGACACAAAGGGGCGTGCGGTGTCGGACGTGCCGACTACATTCGGGGAGACGTCGGCCGCAGGCTGGAGTGCGACGTACGGGTACGCACGGGCACAGGGGGTGAAGAGGCCGCATGGCGAAGAGGGACGTACCGCCGCGCTGGGACCGGAAGATGCAGCAGCGGCTGGCACGCGGCGAGGCCGCCGCCCTGGGTGAGCTGTACGACCGGTTCGCCTCGCTGGTGCACGGTCTGGCGCACCGCGTGCTCGACGACGAGCGTGCCGCCGACCACCTCACGCGCGACGTCTTCGCGCACGTCTGGGAGCATCCGGACGCCTACGACCCCCGGCAGGGCCCGCTGCGCACCTGGATCGCCGCGCTGACCCACCGGCTGGCCGTGCAGCGGCTGCGGGCCACGGAGACGGCCGCCCTCGCCCGCGGCGGCTCCGGGAGCGTGGAGGAGCTGGAGACCAAGGTGCGGCACGCCTCGGTCGCCGCGCGCGCCGACTACATCGTCCAGTCCATGCCGGCCCCGTTGCGCGCCGCCCTGGAGCTGGCCTACTTCCAGCGCCGCGACTACCGCCAGACCGCCGCCGACCTGGGCGTCACGGAGGACGAGGCCCGCCGCCGCCTGCGCCTGGGCCTCCAGCTCCTGTCCACGGCCCGCGACGCGGGGTCCTCGGGAACACCGGGGGCGCCGCCGGGATACGGGGGTGCGGCGTGAAGGGGGCCTACGACGAGGACGGGGGCGCGGGCACTCCGGAGAACGCAGACTCTGGGGATGACCAGCGTGGTACGGCCCACAGGGCGGCAGGCGGCGAGGGGCCGAGCACACCCCGTGGCCCATCGGGCCCCCGTCGGCCGGGCGGGCCGGCCCACGACGGCGAGCCTCGCGCTCAGGACGAGCCGGCGCGCGACGACGATCGGGCGCGCGACGACGAGCCGGGCGGCCCGGGCGGCCCGGGCGGCCCGGCCGGGGAGACGCCCCGCGGCGCCCCAGGCACCCCCGACGCCTCAGGCGACCCCGGCGACCCCGGCACCCCTGGCGACCCCGACACTCCCGGCACCCCTGGCGACCCCGGCACCCCCAGCGACCCCTGCGC